>CALMHZ010000032.1 GCA_937864125.1 uncultured bacterium | reverse complement strand
TGATGATGCCGCTGCGGATCGGCGGCAAGTCGAAGGCGGAAGCCCGCGCCAGGGCGGAGGAACTGCTGGCCCGCGTGGATAACCTGTTAACGTCCAAACAACGCCTGGATAACCTGGAAGCCGCGCGCCAGGAACTCGAATCCTTTTCCTACAGCGTCTCGCATGACATGCGCGCGCCCCTGCGCGCCATCGACGGCTTCAGCCAGATCCTCCTTGAGGATCATGCCGATAATCTGGACGCCAAGGGACGTGACTCCCTGCACCGCGTACGAGCCGCTGCTCACAGGATGGGCTCACTCATCGATGACTTGCTGAAGCTGTCCCGCGTGACCCGCGCCGAATTGAAGCCGGAGGAAGTGAATTTGAGCGAGATGGCGCGGGACATCACGCAGGATCTGCGCCACCAGGTCAGGGGCTATGGTCATGGCGCCGCCGCTGGGGCACGCCGTGGCGCAAAAAGCCCTGGCGCACCGCCGCGGGTTGTCGCTGGCCGCAGCGGCGGCAACTCCAGCAGGGCGTGGCGAGCGTGGCAGCAGCAGCGTGATCCTGCGATGTGCCCTCCTGCGCCGTGGTGTCGGCGGCCGCGATCATCATCTCGTCGCTCACCGGAAGGGTCCTTATTCTGCCACTCGATCCGCGGGCGGGCGACCCCGGCCGTCGTTGACTTGCCCGAGGCGCTCCCCTATATACCGGCGTCCGCTCAACCAGGGCAGTTACCCGTTGGAGAGGGTACCGTGAAGCGCACTTATCAGCCGAAAAAAATACGCAGAGCTCGACGGCATGGATTTCTCGAGAGAATGAGTACTGTCGGAGGAAAGAAAGTTATTCAAAAGCGACGGAATCAAGGGAGAAAAAAGCTCTCCGCTTAAGCATTGTATGCTCAAAAAATCATATCGGCTGAAAGACAGGGCGCTATTCCAAAAGGCTTTCCGTTTCGGAAAGCCCTTTTTCTTTGGAAATATCGGATGCAAAGTGTTTTTTGACCCGACGGCAAAGAAAAAAGTCGGATTTGCCTTGGCAAAAAAAATACTTCCTTTGGCTGTACATCGCAATGCCATAAAACGCCTCCTTTCACAAGAGGTCGTATCCTCGTGGGATGATATCCCTCCCCATGCTTTTGTGGTATTCTTTCTGAGGAAGCGGCCAGAGCCTGAGGGGAGAGACTCCTTACGAAGTGACTTTTCAGGGCTTATTTCGAAGATAAAGAATTATAAACTCCAATGAGTATGATGTCGATCTATGACGCAATCGTATATGAGCCGATCTATAACGCGATAGTTTTCTTCGCTGATATTTTTCCTGGAGCAAACTTCGGCATAGCCATAATCGCGACTACCATCCTTATAAAAATACTGTTCCTTTCTCTTTCAAAAAAGCAGATTGAGATGCAGAAGAAAATGCAAGAAATACAGCCGAAATTAAAGGAAATACAGAGAAAAAATAAGGATGATAAGGAAAAGCAGGCGAAAGAGCTCATGGAGTTTTATCGGGTAAACAAGGTGAATCCCTTTTCTGGGTGCCTTCCTCTTTTGGTGCAGATATTTTTTCTTATCACCATTTATCAAATCATCATTCGAATTTCCAATAATAATTTCTCGATCGACTCCTCGATACTGTATTCTTTCGTTTCTAATCCCGGAACCCTTTCGCACACCTTTTTCGGGATAGCGGATTTGGCGGTACCAAGCGCGCTTTTTGCCATTCTTGCGGCAACGGGTCAGTATTTTCAGATGAAGATGCTCATAAAAATGCAGCCGAAGAAACCGAAGGAAGAGAAAAAAGAGAGCGATGAGCCAGACTTTGCCAGCATGATGAACAAGCAGATGCTGTATATCGGGCCTATCCTCACCTTATGGATCGGGTTCACTTTTCCTGCCGGCCTTTCTCTTTACTGGCTTGTTTCTACGATATTTTCCATTATTCAGCAGCGATTTATCTTGAAAAAAACCCCTCTCGAGGTATAAGATTTCTATGGAAGAGTCCTCTTCTCAATCTGTCGCACTACAGGAGCTGCGCGCCCTCTTTAAAATGTTGGACATATCGACGCTTGAGATAGAGGCTCTCCCGGGGAGATCGGAGTTGCAGGAATCCTTCGTGCTTTCGGTGCTTGTGGATAAAGAGACTTCCCGGCTTTTAATAGGGCAGCATGGCCTTGCGCTCGCCGCTATCCAATACCTCCTCCATGCCTTGGTTCGAAAAACACTACCGGAGGCATCGAATTTTTCGATAGACATAAATGAATACTGGGCTCAAAAGAGAATGCTTTTGGAAAAAAGGGCGAAAGAGGCGGTGCAGAGCGCGCTTCATTCCGGTCAGCCCGTTTGGTTGAGTCCCATGTCTTCCTATGAGCGGAAAATAGCTTACTTCATACTCTCACGCTACACAGGGGTGAAAGCGACGGGGGTGGGGAAAGGAGAGGAAAGAAGAATCGTCGTAACCTCTGTTGCGCGCGCGGTTTCCGGTGACTGAAAGAGGGCGGCTGTTTTTTCTGCGACTCCCCAAATATTTCCTTTGTTTGCCTTTTCTTTCATCAAAACATACAATAAGAGGGTATTGTTTTGAAATATCTATGGCTGTTGCAAGAAAAATAGCCTATAACATCGTCTTCAACTCATTGCTGAAGGTGGTTACCACCGTCGCATTGTCCCTGCTTTCAATCCGTCTTATCACCGGATACCTTGGGAAAGAGGGCTTCGGTGATTATACGACCACTCTAGCTTTTTTTGCCTTTTTTTCAGCCATCGCTGATTTGGGCATTAGCGCCGTTACGGTGCGAGAAATTTCCCGCGAGGGCGCGGATGAGCGTCATATACTGAGCCGGGTGGTTTCTCTCCGACTTATTTCGTCGGTCGGATTGTTTCTGCTCGCTCCCGTGGTGTTGTTTTTCTTTTCTTACCCGCTCTCCGTGAAGTTGGGAATCTGGATTACGGTGGGCGCCGTTATTTTTTCCTCGTTTTCCCTCTTTTTGAACGGCATTTTCCAGAAGAATATCGCGATGGACAAAATCGCGCTGATCGAGTTTTTTGGCAAGCTCTTTCAGGTGGGGGCGGTATTTGTCGTGGTGTCCTTGAATCTCGGCTTCCTCGCCATCATATCGACTCTTCTCATCTCGCTCGTTTTTAACGCTTCCCTGGCGTTCATTATGAGCAGGCGCTACGCGAAATTTTCCTTTATTATCGATGTCGAGTATTGGAAAAAGTTTCTGCACCAGTCACTTCCCCTTGGCGCAAGCGCCCTTATCACATTTTTTTATTTCAAGCTCGATGCCATCCTCCTTTCCATACTTCAAGGAAGCGGAGCGGTTGGTATTTATGGCGTCGCTTATAAGATCATAGAGAACCTCACCTTTTTCCCGGCCATGCTTGCGGGACTGATCCTCCCTCTGCTTGCAAAATCCGTCTTTACCGACAAGAAAAAGTTCCGGGATATCGCCGATACGACTTTTCGCGTATTTTTTATCATCATAGTCCCTATTATCGTCGGAGGAATATTTCTCTCCGCTGATATCGTGAATATCGTAAGCGGTGCCGGGTTCGAGGAGTCGGGAATCGTGCTTGAACTGCTCCTCTTGTCCCTTGGATTTATTTTCTTCGGGCATTATTTCAATATGATGCTCATTGTCGCGAATTTACAGAAAAAGCTTATGAAAATGCTCATTTTCGTAGCTATTTTCAACATATCGCTTAATTTCGTGCTTATACCGCGCTATTCTTTTTTTGGCGCGGCGATAGCTTCCGTGTTCACCGAGATGTTGGTGGTGATACTGACCAGCTTTTTGGTATACAAATTCCTTGACTACAAGCCGTCTTTTTTGAAAATAAGCCGTGTGCTCATGGCCGGATTTCTTATGGGCCTTTTTCTTTTTTCCTTCCCCGACATTCCCTTCTTGGTGGGCGGATTCGGTTCTTTGGGAATATATGCCGTAGGCTTGTGGCTTACCCGATCGGTAACCAGCCAGGAAATCACGGAGTTATTTTCAAAAAAATCACCTGCCTTTGTCACGCGGGACGAAACGCTGTAGTGCCGCATCTTTTCCCGTCTTCCAGCGACTATTTATAGAAATAACATGAATACCGCGCCAAAGATTTTTATTGTCATATTGAATTGGAATGGCGGTCAGGTTTTGCTGCCGTGTCTTCGCTCGGTATTTTCCCTCACTTATACGAATTTTGAAGTCGTAGTTGTTGATAATGCGTCTGCTGATGGCTCATTCGAATCTGCCCGCTCGCACTTCAGCCGAGCGCATTTTATTCGGAATGAGAAGAATGTTGGTTTTGCCGCGGGTATGAATATCGGGATGAAATTCGCTCTCTCGAGGGGCGCTCGATATGTCTGGATACTTAACAATGATACGCTGTGCGGCCGGGACTCGCTAAGCGAGCTTGTCTCAGCTATTCGGAAGGAACAAAATAACGCTATTTTGAGTCCGCTTATCCTTACGCCGCTCGGGAAAACATGGTTTTCTTTCGGAAAGATAGACTTTTTTCGCATGAAAGCCTTTCATTCAGCCCCGCCAGTCGACACCAAAGAGAGCAATCCGTATGAAAGCGAGTATCTTTCGGGCTGCGCCATGTTTTTCCCCAAGAGAGTATTGCAAAAAATAGGATTTTTCGATGAGAAGTACTTTCTTTACTACGAGGATGCCGATATCTCCATGCGAGCAAAAAATGCTAAAATAAAGCTTTTAATTGTGCCAAAAGCAGTAATCGTGCATGGGGAACAAAGCCAAGCCGCTCAAAAGAAAGTTTATTTTCTCGTATTATCAGGATTGAGATTTTTTGATCTTCACGCGCCCCGGCTGTTGCGGCCTTGGATGAAGCTTTACATTCTTTTGAGAAAGGTAAAGAATAGGATGGATAGGTCCTCGCGAAACGATGAGACGGCCCTTCTTGTCCACAAAGCCTATGCTGACTATGCCTCAGGAAAAAAAGCCGATATTCTCTCTCATCCTCATTAATTTTAAGAGTGCCGATTTGCTGGAACAAGCGCTGGTCTCACTGAAGCAGAATCGCGATTTTGATGAAATGGCGGAGATTATCCTTGTAAATAATGATTGTGGCGAGGAAAAAAAAGTGGCGCGACTCGCCAAAAAATTTTCTTGCGTATTGATACCGACATGTGAAAATAAGGGCTTTGGCGCGAGCATCAATCGGGCTTCGCGGGAAGCGCGGGGTATATATATCGGGTGCATAAATCCGGACGTCGAATACCGGGCCGGATCTTTGAAAAACCTTGATCGTTTCTTTAAAAAATATCCAAAAATCGGCATTGTCGGAGCGAGGCTTATCGACAAGGCAAGCCTGGCTGAAAAGTGGAGCGTCGGGACGAATCCTTCCTTGTTCGCTCTTTTTCGAAACAACATCGGCCTTTTTTCCGACCGGCGACTGTTAAAAAGGACCCGGCCGATGTCGGTGGGATTTGTGAGCGGCGCGGCGCTATTCATACGAAAAAGCGTATTCGATTCCCTTTCTGGATTTGATGAAAAATTCTTCCTCTATTTTGAAGATGTTGATCTTTGCTTCCGGGCAAAAAAGGAAGGATTTCTCATCGCCACCTTTCCTTCGCTTATTTTTTTCCATAAAGGTGGCATGAGCCATGAATCACGGTATTCCCAAAAAAAACTTTTCTACGAATCGCAGGAAAAATATTTTATGAAACATCGACCCATGTGGGAGTATGTTCTGCTCAAATCCGCGAAAAAGCTTATGAGGATCCCTTTTTGAAAAGAGTCGCGCTTTTTTCTTCACTCATACCTGCTCTCTATGCTTCTCCTCCGTCTTTCTCAAATTTTCCTCTTCACGCTTCCTTTTCAATTCGCGTTGCCATTGTTTCCGGGAGTCGACCTCGCCTTTGCAAGGATTTTCTCTCTTACCCTTTTCTTTCTGTGGCTGATAAGCGGATTGATCCGAAAAAATGTGGTAATTCCATTTTCACCAGCGGCTTTTCTCTTGATTTCTTTCATATTTCTCTCCTCCATATCGTTTCTCTGGGCCGAAAATGCTGGATGGGCGCTGCGCCGCGCGACCTTTTTCCTCTCTCTTTTCCCTCTTTTTTTCATATTTTCATCCATCGTTACGAATACGGGGAGAAAAGGCGCCTCGCTTTTGATTGAGGCATTCGTTTTTGGGGCCGGACTTGCCGCTTTCATTGGAGTAATTCAGTTTTTTTCCCAATTTATCTTTGGGGCAAGCCGGGTATTTCATTTTTGGATAGAGTCCGTGTTCCCGATTTTTCTCGGACCTTCCTTTGCGGGGGCGGTGGCCCAATATCCGAGCTTGTTGGCAAACATTGGGGGCGCAACCCTGCTGCGAGCGACCGCTTTTTTCCCAGATCCGCATATGTTCGCATTTTACATGGGAATGGCCGCTCCTTTGGCTTTCGGCCTTTTTTATAGAGAAACTTTCCCCAGAAAGAAGCTTCTTTTCATGATCATCTTCGTTCTTGTCCTTAGCGCGGACCTTCTTTCTTTCTCCAGAGGCGGTTACCTCGGCCTTTTCTGTGGCGGAATATTCCTTTTCGGCGTTTCCCTCGCCCGTGGGAAGAAGACTTCGATCATATTCCTTCTTGGCGCCGTGCCGTTCGTGCTTTTTCCGATACTTTTTTTTGATAATCCTGTTAAAAGTAGGTTTATCTCCTCCTTTTCTCTCGAGGATGGCTCCAACCAGGGGCGGCTTGATCTGTGGAGGCAGGCAAGCGAAGATATCGCGGAGCAGCCCTGGCTTGGCTATGGCGTGGGGAACTATCCCTTGAAAGCGAATCCCCGAGCCGCCTACCGAGAGCCGATCTATACCCATAATATGTTTCTTGATATAGCGTCGGAGACAGGGGTGATCGGAAGCAGCCTTTTTTTCCTCGCATTTTTTCTTATCCTCCGCGGATTTTTGAGGGAAAGGACGACCCTCGGTCTTTCCACGTCGATCGCGCTTGTGGTATTTTTAGGGCACTCCCTGGTCGAGTTTCCTCTTTATTCCGTGCATATTTTCCCGGTGATTCTCCTTTTGTTCGCGATTCCCGGCGCACTTACCGCTTCAGAACAATCCCCATGAACAAAAACAAGTCTTTCATCTTTTTTCTTCTTCTCACCCTCTTGCTTCTTCCCTTCGCACAAGTGAGCATACGCTTCTTCCGGATGCCGGTATATTTGCCCGAGCTTTCCTTGCTCTTCGCGGCAGCCTCATTTTTCATATATGGGAGAAGGCAATCAATACGAATAAGATATCCGAAAAAAATATACCTTATCGGCGCCGGCCTTATCTTGGGCGGGTCGATCGTGTCATTGTTCGCAAACGGCATAACTGTTCAAGAGCTTGGCGCTTTCAAGAGCTGGATAGTGTTCCCTCTCGTGTTTTCCTTTCTTCTTTTCCAAATAGGAGAAGATCCCAGGGAAAGATATCGAATGTTGGGTGCCTGGTTTCTCGGGGTGGCTTTTACGAGTCTCATCTCCTTATTGCCATTTTTTTCTTTTCTTGCCACATACGACGGACGTCTGCGGTTCTTCTATCCCTCCCCGAATCACCTGGCGATGTTTATCGTTCCCGGCATACTTATCGGGATTTTCTTTTGTATGCGGACGCTCTTTGCGGAAGAAACAAACGGTAAAAAAGAGAAGAAGCGGGGAATGCTGTTCGCGCAGCTTTTGGTGGTCGGACTCATGTCCCTCGCCCTCGTTCAAACCGCCTCCCTCGGAGGAAGGATCAGCGCCCTTACGGGGATGGCCGCCCTCGTTTTTTTTCTTTGCCTGCCGCGCCGGATGATCCGAAGATCGCTTTTCCCTCTTTTGTCAGCGGGAGCCATCTTGTGTGTGGCGCTCACGGTTACTGTCGACTGGAGGGGGCTTGCAAGCGGTGAGGTGCGAAGCTCGCTTGGTTCCCGGGTGATGATTTGGAATACTTCCCTTTTATTGATTTCCGAGCACCCAATAGCGGGAATCGGCATGAGAAATTTTCAGGACGCTTATCTCGGCGCGCAGCCACAGTTTCCTTCGTATATGGAGTGGGCTGTGCCCCATCCTCATAATATTTTCTTTGCGTTTTGGCTTTTTACCGGACTTGTCGGACTTGTCGGATTTTTGGCTCTTTCTTGCGGGTTGTTGCGCGATCTTTTCAGGGGCATCATGCGCCACTCTTCAAAAGAAAGCGCATGCAGAAGCATTAACGCGCTTTTTCTCAGCCTTTTTTTGGCATTTCTTGTGTTTGGGGTTGTGGATACTCCCTATTTCAAAAACGATCTCGCGCTTTCCTTTTGGGCGCTTGTGGCACTGGCAACTATTCCTTGCGGTACGAAAAAATCCGCGACTGTTCGCGGATGATACACACCTCCCGGTGCATATTTTTAGCGGCTTCCATGCGGAGCGAAAGGAAAACGAAAGATATGCATCCGAAAGAGATTCCTATCAAAGCTGTATCCGATAGAGCTTTTTGTCTTTCCGGTTGGTAAAGAAGAGATACTCTTCTTTCGGGTCCAAGAACAAATCGATGCTATCGAATTCTCCCCCGATATCCTCCGGCTTGATGATCCGATCGCTTTTTCCCGTGTCAGCGTCTATTTTCCAGAAGAGATCAGCGGTATATATCGGTCGATCGAAATAGTCGTTCGGAAGCACGATATTTTCCGGTTTGGAGGTCGGAAGCGCGTAGTAGATCGTCTTGTTGTCTTTCGACCAGACCGTTTTTGATACCAATGTAGGCACTTGGAGCGTCCGATATTCGCCGCCACTTCCATTTGAGATCCCGAGTCCGATATTCGCACCGCTTTTTTCGCTTACCGAGCTTACGAGGAGGCGCTCCCCGTTCGGCGACCAGAGATAGTTTCCGCCATATTTTCCGGAGAATATCCGCTTCGGCTCCCCGCCGGATGCCGGTATCGTGTAGAGCGCGGTTTCCTCGTGTCCGTTTGGCCGATTCCAAAAGGAAATGAGGGCGGAGTTGGGTACGGTTGCGATGAAGGGGTTGGCAAATGGCGCTTTCCCGATTTCTTTCCATTCGCTGCCATCGGGGTTCGCGGTGTTGATGCCCGTCTGTCCATTGCCCGGATCGGTATAGAAATAGAATATTTTTTCTCCGATATTCGCCCACGATGGAGAAGCGAGTCCTGCTTTCAAGGGAAGAAATGACTTGTCTTCGATGCGGATAAGATACCATCTTTGTCCTTCGGCGGTAGCAAGCAGCGCAAGCGCCTGTTTTTTATCCGGTGACCAGGTCGCGCGGAGAACATTTCCTGGAAGCGACTCGACAATCGTTTCTTCCGCTCCTCCGCCGAGCGAGGATTTTTTGAGGGATTTTCCGGTGAAATAGGCAAGAGAAGTACCGCTTAGGGCAATGCCCCCGGTTGTGTCCGTATCCGTTATTTTCTCTACGGGTGCCGAGGTCAGCTTGTCGAGGAATCCTTTGTCGGTTTCTTCTTTCGCCTCTTTTTTCACCTGTTCATCTACCGTTGGATTGTTCGGATTATTTTTGAAGGCGAAGTTATACACCCCGAGGAAAAGGAGGGTAAGTACGAAGAGTCCGATGGAGATGGCGAAGACTTTTTTCATTTTCCTTCTTTTTAATAAACATGAAAATGGCTGCCTGTGGTAGTTTTAAATTGCTTGCAAGGGACACCTACTTTAGTATATGGAGAACAAGAGCTGAATGTTTCATACACCACATTAAATCCGTTGCTTCTGAGAGCTTGGTACAGTGTTTGTACCGAAGCAGGATCAGTTACACCTCCGGTAAAATTAATATCCGCACAGGTGCCATTGTAATGACACTTGGAGCTATGTTTCACGATGGGAGGCCATGCTTCCGTGATCCACCAGGGTTTACTGACAAGTGGACTGGTAGTAACATTTTTTAACCTGCTAAGAAATGTTTTGTTGAGCTGGCATGGACCAGGGCTTTTGCAGCCCGAACCAACAGGTTTGATAGGTACGCCGGAAACTGCTTGGCAGTCTATACATCCTGCGACTACGGGTCCCGTATAGGTCGCACTTGGGGCCGCGGGAGCACCCAATGCCGGAGGCGGAGGCAGCACCCCGCCAACTTCGCTGAATTTCGAGAGGTTGAGATTGACGAGGTCGGGGTTGATGACATTCAAGATAAGGTACGCGACGAGGGCGAGGACGAGTCCGATGAGCGCATCAGTGATATATCCTTTGGCCCGGGAAAGGGTCGAGGTGTTGCCCCCGCTCGTCATATAGACGAAGCCGCCGATCGTAAGCATGAAAAGCGCCGCGATGCCCACGGTCCAGATGCCGAACTTGTAAATGCCTTCGATATACTGTGGCAGGGTTTTGGCGGTCGACGCGCCGGGGATTTTCTCGAGCGGGGTGTATGAGAATTGTCCGAAGGCCGTGTGCGTATCGAGGATAAAAAAGCCTACAATGAGTATTGTGAAAGCAAGAGCGAAAAATGATTTTGATTTCATAATGTATGTTATTTTTCTTCTTCAGTATAATACATTCCGCTAAAAAGAAAAAATGAAGGCTCTTGGGGATTTCCTTCGAGTTGTCATATGTTATGAAATAAAGCCCGTCGCAGGGACAGGCTTCAGTTCTTTTTCATGAGAGGGCTACCCTTCGATGAGATTTTCAGAAATCCCAGCTTCCGTTCATACTTGATGATTGCGTGTAATTGACGACGGTCGTCTCGAAGAAGTTGCCCTTGTCGGCATTCGTATCTTGCAGACGGTCGAGGTGCTTGTAGGGATTGCCCACCGCATCCGGATAAAGCGGCGCTATTCCGAGCATCGCGAGACGGTTGTTGGCCAGGAAGCGGGTGTATTCTTCGGAGGTCTGGCCGTTCATGCCGGGGATCCGATCGCCCAAGATGTGCTTGCTCCATTCGATTTCCTGTTTGACCGCGGTATCCATCATGTTGATGATGAGCTTTTCATCGTAGAGTTCCGGGAATTCGCGCCTGATTTCCCGGATGATATTGGCGAATATCGTCACATGAGTGAGCTCATCGCGTCTGATGTAGGCGATCATGCGTCCGGTGGCGAGCATTTTCATATGGTCGACGAGCGTGTCGAAGAACGCGAAGCCGTTGTAAAAGTAGATCGATTCGAGGAGGAAGTTGGCCACGATCCCGCGGAAGAAATTCTGATCGGACGGGGTGTCGATGAAATCTTGGTAGATGGCGCCGATGTACTTGTTGCGCTTGAGGAGGGTTTCATCGGTGCGCCAGAAGTAATAGATTTCATCGCGTTCATCGCTTTCGACCACCGATTCGAGGATGGTGGCATAGGATTGCGAGTGTATCGCCTCTTGGTATGCCTGGATCGAGAGGATGAGATTCACCTCAGGCGAGGTGATGTAGTCCGAGAAATGAGGGAGGTTTACCGTCTGGAGAGAGTCAAGAAAAATAAGGAAAGAGAGCACTCCCTTGTACGCGCGCTGCTCATCATCCGAAAGGTCGGTATGAAACATCCGCGCGTCATCCTTGAGCCCCGAGACTTTTTCAGGAACCCAGAAGTTTCCGACCATCACTTGATAAAGGGACTTGGCCCATGGGTACTTCGTGGCGTTGAGGTTGAAGAGGCCGGTCGCGGACCCCTTGATGATCGTGCGTTTTTCTACGGCATCATTCCCCCCTGGATTGAAGAGCGGCCTTTGGATGAGCGTTTCGTGCATATATTTCTTATTACTGCCAAATGCTGTGTCGGTAATCGGGTTTATTTCTGCTTGCCATCGCGTATTTCTTCGAGGGTCTTCGGCGGATTATCCGCTGCAGCTCACGCAGTCTTCGCTTACCTCGCCTGAGAGGCTGCGTACATAATATACGGTCTTGATTCCCTTCTCCCAACTCTTGATGTAGTAGCTGAAGAGCTGTTCCGGAGAAACTTTGGAAGGATCGATCATCCACTCGAAGCTTATGGACTGGTCCACCCATCTATAGACCACGGCGATCATGTCTATGACATCGTTCATGTCCATGTTCACATATTCTTTGTAGTACCAGAAGTTTTCTTTGTTGAGCTTCGGGGCGACGCGAAGGGTGGGGGCAGAGAGGTTGGTTTCCACGAAGTATCGCTTGTATATGGGGAGAAGTGCTGCGGTCGTCCCGACGACGCCGGCTGTCGAAGTATTCGGGGCGGGAGCGGTGTGGTAGCCGAATCGGGTGCCATATTTCTTCATGTCAGCGAAGAGCTGCTCCCAGAGCTTTCCTTGCTCGGTATGTTCTATGAACCAGGCCTTTTCTTTTCCGAGGATGATTCCCTTGTCATATTCGCTTCCGGAATAGAGAGGATACTGGCCCCGCTCTTTCGCCAGATCGACGGAGGATCGATAGGTGTAATAGGCGTATTGGGAGAAAAGCTTGTCCACTATGGTTCTTGCCTCTTCGCTATCGTACGCTATTTTTCTCGTGGCCAGATATTCGGCTAGGCCGAGATACCCGAGTCCGATGCTGCGGTAGCGCATGGCTGTCCGCGCGGCTTCCTTGATAGGGTAGTAGTTAAGGGTGATGACATTGTCGAGGACGCGCATGACGACCGGGAAAACCTCCGCCATCGTGGCATCGTCATGCACCGTCGCCATGTTGATCGAGGCGAGGTTGCAGACGACAAGGTCGCCCGGCTCATAGCGGATGACGATGGTGCCGTCCTCGATCTCTTCTTCGACAAATTTGCTCGGCGAGGTGTTCTGGCAGATTTCCGTGCAAAGCTGCGTCGAATACACATTCCCCTCGTGCTTGTTCGGATTCAGCCGATTGACCGTATCGCGGAAGAACACATACGGCATTCCGGTCTCGACCACGGATTTGAGGAATTTTTTGAAAAGGTCTTTCGCCTTGACCGTGCGCTTCATCGTAAGCGTATCGTCTTTCTCGAGGGTTTCGTAAAATGCTTCGAAGGCTTCCCCGAAATCATTCTGCAATTCCTTTCCATACTTTGTGGCGATCTCGTGCGGATCAAAAAGCGTCCAGTCACCGTTGTCTTTGACTCTCCGCATAAAAAGATCCGGGATCGAAATGGCGGGGAAGATGTCGAACGCCTTCGATCGGATGTCGCCGGTCTCCGTCTGGAGGTCAAGGAAGTCGTAGATATCCGCGTGCCAGGCATCGAGCGTGACCGAAATGGCGCCGAGACGGGAACCGAGCTGGTTGACCGCGACCGCCGTGTCGTTTATCACCTTGATCCACGGATTCACTCCGCCGGACATCCCGAGCACGCCGCGGATGGCGCTTCCCCGAGCCCGGATATTGCCGAGATATACCCCCACACCGCCACCGAATTTCGATATCTGCGCCATGTTCTCGATGGCATGATAGATGCCGCGAAGATCGTCATCGACATTGATCTTGAAGCATGAGGAGAGCTGATGGTAATTCGTTCGGGAGTTGAGCAGGGTCGGTGTCGGAAGCGAGATGCGTTGCTCGGAGCAGTGCCGATATATCTTGAACGCGAAATCAAGGCGCGTTTCATCCGATTCGGGAATGGCGAGAAAAAGGGCGATCGACATGTACATTTCCTGCGGAAGCTCCTTCACTATTTTGTTCGGGTTGAGCAGGTACCGCTTCGCGAGGGAAAGGAGCGTCGTATACTCATATCGCTCGTCCGTGGCTACTGAAAGAAGCTCCCCTGCCTTCAGGATGTCCTCTTTCGAATAGTATTTATAAAAGTCTTTATAGTAGAGGCCGTCATTCACATATTCCTCGAAAAGCTTGGCATACGCCTTCGGAGAATAGATGTCCTTCTGGGCGAGTCCGCGATTCTTGATCGCCGCCTTGTAGAGGGTTCCGAGAAATATCCGGGATGCTACCTGCTGCCAGGAAATATTTTCTACCGTTACGAGATCGATGCATGTTTTGACGAGGAGCTTGCCGATGTCGGAAGTCTTGATGTCTTCGACGATATTTTTTTTGAAGGCATCCATGAGATCCTCAAAACGGCAGTCCTTCTCATAGCCCTTCGCGGCGCGATCGAATACGGCGCGGATTTTCCCGAAGTCGAATATCTCTTTCGAACCGTCCGATTTGGTGACCTTGAGCGAACGATTCTCGAATTGCTCCATGAGCTTTTCCTTCTTCTCCTCGCGCTCCCCCTTGCGCTTCTCCCGATAGAGGATGTACGCCTTCGCGATCTCGAATTTGTTCGCCTTGACCAGATTTCTTTCCACGATGTCCTGGATGTCTTCGACCGCCGGCATGCGGTTGACGAAGATATCGGTGTACACATGCTCGGCGTCTTGGATGACCGCCGTTGTCAGTTCCGCGATGAAGGCCTTGTCGGTTTCGCCGATGGCGTCGCAGGCATTCTCGATAGCCGTTTCGATTTTTGTGCGATCGAAATCCACGATTTCTCCGTTGCGTCGTTTGATTTTTGTAAGAGGCATAAGGTTTGTGGTAAATGGCAGGAGAATCTAAAGAAAGTTGCGGCTCGAGGCTTTATCGCAGTCGTTTTTCCGCCTCTTTCCAGTCGATGGCATTGAAGAATGCCTCGATGTAGTCGGCCCTCTTGAGTCCGTAATCGATCATGAAGGCGTGTTCGAATACGTCCATGATGAGAATCGGCGTAGTGCCTGCCAGGTGTCCCAAGTCGTGCTCGTTCACCCAGATATTGAGAAGCTTGTCTTGCGCGGTATCCTTGACCAATACCACCCATCCTATTCCGCGCATGGCCCCGATCGCTGAAAAATCTTTTCGCCAGAGCTCAATGCTGCCGTACTCTTTTTCGATCGCGGACTTGAGCGCTCCGTCCTCGAGAATTGCCCCGCCCTTTTTCATGTTTCCGAAATAGAGCTCATGAAGCCGCATCCCGTTCCACTCCCACCCGAACCGGCGATGGAGTTCCGCGTACTCCGGGGTCCCCGGCTCCGTCTTTTTGAGTGATTCTATAAGCGTATTGGTATTTTTCACATACCCTTCATACAAAGTGAAATGATTGGTGAGCAAGGTATCGGAAAATCCCGATGTACCCAAAAGATGCGAGAAGTCGTGAGGCGCGTACATAGAGTTGTGATTATATTTTTCCGACGAGATCGATGCCTGGCTTGAGAGTCTTTTTCCCCGGGATCCATTTCGCGGGGCACACCTCGCCTCCATGCTCGCGTACGAATCGCGCGGCTTCCAGTTTTCGGATCAACTCATCTGAGCTGCGGCCGATATTGTTCGCGTTCACCTCGAACGATTGGAGAATGCCTTCCGGATCGATGAGGAATGTGCCACGGCGCGCGAGGCCCGCATCCTCACCTTCTTCTATGTAGACGCCGAGCATTCGCGCCAGATCGCCTGTCGGATCGGCGAGCATCGGATACTTCACTTTTTTGATCGCTTCCGAGTGATCGTGCCATGCCTTGTGGGTGAATTTGGTGTCGGTGCTTACGGAGAGAATCTCGGCTCCCAACTCTTGAAACTTCGCATAGTTGTCGGCGAGATCTTCAAGCTCTGTGGGACAAACGAAGGTGAAATCCGCCGGATAGAAGAACAGGATAAGCCATTTCCCTTCATAGTCTGAAAGGTGCGCCTTTTTGAATGTTTCCGCGTGATATATCTCTCCGGAAAAATCAGGAATTTTTTGTCCGATAACAGGGAGCATATTCTCTCCTTCAAAACCTCCGCCGCAGCTGTTTCCGCACATAAGAATGAGTGTTATTGTTTAATTCGACACCAAAACAGTGTCTTGCTATAATAGAGTTCTTAAGAAATTATGTCAAATATCTCTTTATAGAGCCATTATTTTGCAATAATGCCACCATTTTTAAGAAAAAATGAGAAAAAAAACAACAATATATTGTGTTTAAAGAATGATTTTATAACTATATGTAGTCTCTTATATGGGTGAACATGTGCAGAAAATCGTAGAAATGCATGGCTCTAACAAGCGACTTGATGTTTTTTTGACAGAAGTGCTCGAAAACGGAGGGGTCGAGGGATACTCACGGACCTCCATTCGTCGAAGTATCGAACAGGGTTTGGTTGCGGTAAACGCCGTACCAGAGCTCGATCCCAGCCGAAGACTGAGATACGGAGACAGGGTGGATGCCTCGCTCGCTCTCAAAGAAGCTTCAATCGCTCCGAACTCACAGATGGATATTCCCGTTCTTTTTGAAAATGAGCACATTATTGTCATCGATAAGCCAGCCGGTATCCAAATGCATCCTTCTTCTACCGAGCGCTTATCGACGGTTGTGAATTGGGCGCTGGCCCATTTTCCTCCCATCGCTTTGGTTGGAGAAGATGCTCTTCGGGCGGGCGTGGTGCATAGGCTCGACAGGAACACGAGCGGAGTGCTTGTCTTGGCGAAAACCGCCCTCGCTTTTTCCGAGTTGAAGTCATTATTTCAGAATCGCCAAGTACAAAAAGTGTATCATGCCTTGGTTTTCGGGCATGTGCCATCCGCCGAAGGTGAAATAACCTTTCCTTTGACACAAAGAGTGGGAACTCTCAAGCGTATGGCCGTGAGGAATCCCGGGGCATTTCATGGGACCATGAGAGAGGCTTTTACGGCGTACGAGCTCCGCGAGCGGTTTCAGGATTTCGATTTGCTCGCTCTTTTTCCGAGAACTGGCAGAACCCATCAGATACGCGTGCATCTTGCAGCCTTGGGGCATCCCGTGGTAGGAGATCATCTCTATGGCGGGCGCAAAGCCAAGGGGTCGACGCTCGCTTCGCGTCAATTGCTCCACGCCTCACAGTTATCCTTTGAGCTGTTCGGCGAGCAGCATGCCTATCGGACTCAACTGCCGGCTGATTTTCAAAATGCTATCGCATCTTTGCCCCCCTATGAAGCCGTTGATGCTGAGACAGAAGATTCGTAAGAGCGGGGCGCAGCCACAATTCTTCGCTCAGTGGATAAGCCGTGGATATATCCAAATAAGAGGGGGGTTGACGCAAGAATCGTTTCGGGCTATCCTAGTGAAGCTTTGAATGCTTCGCCCTGAGGCTTCTTTATTTTTCTAAATACTCATTCCCTGGAGCCCTTCCGGCTTGGAAGAGAGTCGAATACTATGCACAAAGATTTAATCGCCTTTAATCTCGCTCGCCGAACAAAAGAAGTGCCAAGCCTGCACTCAGGCGATGTGGTGAAGGTGTATCGCAAAATTGTGGAAGCAGGAAAGGAACGAACCCAGATATTTCAAGGGATGGTTATCGCGCTTCGTGGCGGGCAAAGCTCTTCCCAGACTGTCACGGTACGAAAGGTATCGTTTGGAATCGGGGTGGAAATCGTGTTTCCGCTCTATTCTCCGAATATCGAGAAAATCGAAGTGTTGAAAAGCACCCGCTCCCGCCGGGCGAAACTCTACTTCGTCCGTGACAAGGCCTCGAAACTTTTGAGCCGAAAATTGAAGGAAGTGGGGTTGAAAACCCATAAGGATGTAAAAAAACCTCTCGAGTCAGCCGAGACTCAATCGAAAGAGGTCTCATCTGAGGCGATTTTTACAGACGAGGGTGTTGAATCGGAGAAGGAAGTCTCCGCGGTTGAAGAGGTGAAGAAATAGAAGAGAGCGCGCTTTGTCCTCTCGAAGATGCCCAGGTGGCGGAATTGGTATACGCGCTAGCTTGAGGTGCTAGTTCTCGCAAGGGATTGGAGGTTCGAGTCCTCTCCTGGGCACAAATGAACGCAGTAAATGTGGGACAGGAAGCGAGCCAGCTGCCTGGCTCGCGTGAGGGCGAGAAGGCCGGAGCGATGCGTGAGTTCCCGCCTTTGGTGGGAGGCGAGCGCCGCGAGGCGGGGTCGAGAGAAATTTCCGTCAGGAAATTTACTCGTGACCGAGTCCTCTCTTGGGCACAAATGAACGAAAGCTGGCAATCGCCAGCTTTCTTGGTTATAATGAAAAGTGCATCCGCACGCTTAGCTCAGTTGGTTAGAGCATCTCGTTTACACCGAGAGGGTCCGAGGTTCGAGTCCTCGAGCGTGCACCAGGAAAATACGAAGGCCCGCTCACTTGTCGTGTTCGACAGGAAACAGGATTGATTTTTTCCCCGAGTACGATACAATGTCTTTTGTATCGGGAAGAGCCGGGGTAGCTCAGTGGTAGAGCAGAGGACTGAAAATCCTCGTGTCGGCAGTTCAATTCTGCCCCCCGGCACCAGGAAGAGCGGTTGAAACAAGGGACTGTAGCTCAGTGGTAGAGCGCGCGGCTCATAACCGCTTGGTCGCTGGTCCGATCCCAGCCAGTCCCACAGAAGAACGGAAAGGCGATTGTAGAAGCCAGGAGGAAAAGAGAGAGAGAAAGCCTTTGGTTGTATGGTTGTATGTGAGCCAAAATAAGCGGGTATCGTATAGCGGCTATTATGAGTCCTTGCCAAGGACTAGATAGGGGTTCGACTCCCCTTACCCGCTCAGGTTTAAAAAAGAGGCTTATTTTAGCCTCTTTTTTGTATGGACAAAGCAGTAAAAATATGCTATTATGCGCAGTCGAGACTTTATCGACATCTCTTTAACAATTTTGGTTTTTAGATAGCCATCCATCATAGGGGTATAGCCATGTTTTTACGACTTTTGTTAATAGTGATAGCCACTTCGTCGCTCAGCGGTTGCTATCACGCGCGGCTGCTCACTGGGAGTGACTTCGAGGGTAAAGGAGGACTTTTTGGGACTCCTTATCCAGACAATAGCAAGGAACGCCGTGAACTGGCACGGACAACAGCCCTGTTTTATCTGGAGCGTGCTAGGAATAAATACCCAACTGAAGGAGGAAATGTGGAGCCGTTGCGTTACTTCCTGAATGACGGTGGATTACGACCTGAGGATATTGGGACCACAGAAGAGGAGCTCAAAGCGCTATCCATCTTCCAACTGAAGTAATAGGAATTGCCCACGTGGATTTTCTAGATTACAACCGCCGAAAGCTCCTCGTAGCTCTCGGCGGTCTTTATTTTTATAAGAAAACAGTTCTAACGCTGTGTATCAACCAGTTCAAAAGCAATCAAAAGGACTCCATTTAACTACTTGGTTTCAGAAAAGAGGTGAAATCCTCTTTATTTGTATGGTATGATTTCATTGAGTTTATCTGGGAATATATGGAATTATTGAAAAAAGTAAGTCGATTGGAGGCTAAGCGGTGTTTTGTTTTGTCGCAGCGGTTTACCTCAAAACGAATGCGCAAGGACGCTGTTAAAAAACACATGATCAAGCCATCCAAAAAAACGATCATTGCCAATATCAAAGCACAGACCGAAGAAGTGATGAAGTTGGGGGAGGGTCAGCTAGATCATATCATTTCCACTGAGTATAAAAAGAGACTAAAGGCATATGATACGGTGGAATGGTACAAGGGAGTCGTTGATGTCTCCGAAGTAGGGGTATGGAGAGGGGCTGGAGGAGCCCCCCTGTCATGGACTCGCGGATCGGTAAAAGATACGGCCAGGATACTTTTTGAAGAAATAAATAAGAAGAATGCTCGATACTCAAGAATACGAGCAATGCGTGTAGTGCCGAAGATATTGGAGATCAAAAATATTATTAAAAAGCAGAAGTATCTGCTTCCCATTATTCTTTCTGATGGAACGATCAAGAACGCCCGAAAAGGAATGAAAAAAATGAAGGGTCACATCGATGATGGCTGCATGCGTTCCCTGGCATTTGCTGGGACGGGAGATGAGAAAATCACGGCGTATATTGGCATAGCACCCAAAGGTTTTAAGGGTTTCTAGGTGTCGCTGATCTATTCGGATAAATTGGTTCAAACCACATGTACCAGCTAGCTCTAAGAACATACACATGACCGCCTCCCTTATGTGCGGTTTTTGTATCACTCGGAAGATTTTTCTCTCAATGCGCCGCTTCGCCTTTTAGGAATCTTGAAAATGATAATGCCAGCAAGAGCACCCATGGCATCAAAGATTATGTCTGTGGAAGTGTCGATAAGAAGATGCTCCCCATATACTCCCCACTCTTGGGTTTTGAAAAGGTAATCCGAGGCGGCCTCGAATAGTTCCCATACGATTCCGGAGGCGAAGACAATGAAAAACACCGTCAACATCAGTTTTTTGGAGTGAAGATTCTCCCATTCCCGCAATGACTCGCCGAGAATGAACGCGAAGGTCATACAAACGACAAAGTGTGCGAATTTATCATATTCGAATCCGTATTTGTACAATTGGAACAAGCCGAGCTCTCCGCCGAAGTTGATGAGGAGCGCGGCCGCTATTACGGTGCGCATCTGCAGGATAAGCTTTCTTTTCTTCGGAGTGCTTTTTGTAAGAATGAATTGCGGGAGCTGAATCAAAAGCGGGGAAATGATCGCGATGATGCCCATGAAAACAGGGCTGTAGAAATTCGGAAACCACGATTCGGGTCCGAGGAGAAGGACGAATCCCATGGCGACGAGCGTTACGCTTGAGAATATAAGGAAGGCATGGGTGCTCATAGGCTTTTGGTCGCTTGATGGCTTTATGGATAACAAAGAAGGATATACCAGTTTTCTTTTTTTGTAAACGGGCCGGCCGGGGCAAGGTGGTGTTATCTCGCTTGAGGCAAGGAAAAGCGCTCCGATGTGATATCGGAGCGCCGAGTTACGCTGAATGATCCATGGCCCATGCCTCAAATCCGATGTTTGTAGCGATTTCTTCCATGGCTTCTAGGATAGAAAGAAGGTGGGGACTTTGAAAATCGCGAAAGGACACATAGTCTTGCGCTATCGCGATAAGGACAAGTCGGATGAGCCCTGCCGATGTGGACGCGATGATCCCTTTTAATCGGGTTATATCTTCCGGAGGTATGGTTTTCGGAAGCAGCGCATCCCAATTCCCGGTGTCAATGAAAATAAATGCATTTTTGAAAATATCCGGATTCATTCCTTGAATCATCAGGGATATCCGCTCTTTATCGCTTATCATCGGGGCTTTCACATTCATGGGAAATCCTTTTCAAAAAGAACAGTGTGTCTATGGTGAGTTCTGCTTGGTTTTTTGTCAATGAAAACCCCTGAAATATTGATTTTTATGCTTTATAAAAGGGATAATCTTCAATATACTATTGACAAAATAAGAAAGATATGCTATATTGTACCGTTATCATCCTTCAGGTATGAGGGAAAGTAACTCATCTCGAGACATATCCTCAGTTCGATTTGACTAAATATTGTGTACACTCTATGAGGAGCAAGTACTGGTCTTTTGCCCTCGGGATACTTTTTCTCTCCGGGGCGTCCGTCGCGAATGCTGAAGGAAGCGCCTTGAGCATTGAAGGCAGTGGAATACGATATATTTCAGAAAAAAGACCGTATAATTTGAGAGAGGATATGTTTTCTCTTTCATTCGCATTGCCAAAGGAAAGTGTCATTTTTTCTCAACCACAAAAACAGAGTCGGAAGGAAACACTGGAAGACACCATCCTTGCCAAGTGGAGAGCCAAACAGCTTGAGAAATGGGAGAATCTTCCGCAAGGAAAATTCGTAGTGAATGCTTCCGCCTATACCGCTTCCGCTGATGAATGCGGGAACAGTAACGGGGTCACTGCTTCCGGGCTGCGGGTCCAAAAACAGCAAACCCTCGCGTGCCCTCCCGAATTCCCCTTCGGAGCCAAAGTATCCATAGAAGGGGTGGGCGTGCTACGGTGCGAAGATCGTGGCGGAGCTATCAAAGGAAACAAGTTCGATATCTACATGGAAACGAAAAAAGAAGCATTTTCTTTCGGTCGGAGAAATCTCGTGGCCGAAGTGGTCATGGATTAAGACCAGAAAGCGAAACACCCCGATGCATGGCGCGTCGGGGTGTTTTTGTGTGTGCCGCAGGCGAGAATCGAACTCGCATAGCCTTTCGGCCGGGAGATTTTAAGTCTCCTGTGTCTACCAATTCCACCACCGCGGCGAATATTCATGAGGTCCGAAGCGGAGTCGAACCGCTGTACAGGGTTTTGCAGACCCTTGCCTAACCGCTCGGCCATCGGACCTTCGAAACATACCAAAGGTATCAGAATGGAACCCATGCGTCAACGGAAACTGTACAAAAAACCGTCCTTCTGCTAGGCTTTCATGAAGTTTTTTTACAACCAAAGAAAAGGAGAGGAACATGATACTCGGTGCTGGCACTCTATCCGACCGGATGATCCGGTCACTTATAGCCGATGGAAAAATAGAAAATGCGAGAGATGAAAATGTGAACCCGGCTTCGCTCGATCTTTCGATAAGCGAGGAGACATACCGGGTTACGAGCTCCGCCTCGCCGGTCAGGGGTCAGTCGATCCGAGAGCTCATGGAAGCCTTGGGCGCGACGCCGATGAATCCTGGCGATATCTTCGAACCCGGGACCATGTATTTGGCCCGGACCGAGGAGACGCTCGCGCTTCCCGACGATATCTACGGATACTGCAATCCGAAATCCTCGGTCGCTCGGGACGGGCTTCTTGTCCGAACGGTTTGCGATGGCGTCGACGGCTTTGATTCCGTTCCTACAGGAAAAGACGAATGTACGAAAAGGCCGAGGAACCCATGGCTCCTTATCTCGCCGACCGTGATGCCGGTGCGCATGTATCCTCGCGAGACGCTCTCGCAGGTGAGATTTTTCACTGCTGACACCCGTCTCGATCGGGAGGAAATCCGTGGGCTCTATCGGAAACAGCCGCTATTTTTCGATGAAAATGGGGATCCGATTCCATGGGAGAAAGTATCTTGCTCTTCGGATGGCGCGCTCGCAGTGTCGCTTGATCTCCGTCCAAAGAAAATCATCGGATGGTGTTGCAAGGAGAATCGGCGCATAGTCGATTATTCCACCGTGCAGCAAATAATCGATTACTTCGATCCAGTGTATGCCGATGAGAAAGGCGGGGCGCTTCTCAAAAAGGGAAAATTTTACATTCTGGGTACGGCAGAGCATGTCGTGGTTCCCCCGGAGTTCGCCTGCGAGGTGAAAGCGGTGAACAAGCGCTTCGCCCATGCGGATATCCATGCCGCCGGGTTCGTCGATCCTGGTTGGGCATTCATCCTGAAGGTGCTCATGCGGTGGCTAGGAAGACGGATCACGCTCGAGGTATGGCCTCATGAGGACTGGTATATCCAGCCGGGGCAGCTCATAGGCGAGATAAGCTATGAGCGCATGATCGAGCCGCCCTCTATCCACTATGACGAGAAGGAGACGAGTCATTATCGTCATCAGAAAGGAGCGCTCCCCTCCAAACGATTCGCTTGAGTTCTTCAGCCCCCGACAGGTCGATCCTGTCCGGGGTTTTTTGTTTTCCCTATTTCCTCGAGCAGCTCCGGAATCTTTCCGAAATCCTCGATGAGCGTTTGTCGCATTCCCCCATTGTAAAGCGCCGCTGCGGGATGATAGAGGGCGTAGAGTTTTTTTGTTCCGATGCCGGGTATATGACAGTCGAATATCTGTCCGTGCGACTGTGAGATGACGGCCTCGGGAAGAAAATAGTTGAGCGCGTGCCTTCCGAGGGTGATAATGATATCGGGGCGTATCAATCGGATTTCTTCTTGGAGCCACGGGGCGCATTCGGCCACTTCTTTTTTGGAAGGATCTCGATTGAGAGGGGGGCGATACTTCACTATATTGGTAATATATATGTCTTCTCTTCGCATCGATATGGATCGCAACATCTCATCAAGAAATTTTCCTGATGCGCCCACGAATGGCTTTCCGAGCTTGTCCTCGTTTTTCCCCGGTGCCTCCCCGATAAAAAAAAGTGAAGCGTCAACGCTTCCCATACCAAAAACCGCCTGAGTAGCGGTATGTTTCAGCTCGCATTGGCAAGATGACTCCATGCGAAGATTGAGGTCGGAGAGCAATTGCGACGATTGCGCCGAAGGAAGGATGTTCATAACTCGTGTATAAACATGATATATTAGCGCACTTCCCACCCGTCAGTTGTTTCGATGATCGTTCCTGGTATCTCAAATCCGCTTGCAAGCGCGTGTCCTCCCCCGCCCAATGCTTTAGCTATAGTGGAAACATCCATCTGCTTATGGGGGTCGCTGCGCAGGCTTCCCCGGATGAGTCCCGGCTTTATTTGATAAAAAAGCAGCGAAAACTTCGCATCAGGAACCGCGTTGAGAAGGGTCGAGGCCATATACATGTCTTCCGTGGAGGGATTGCCGAGCTCGGCTATGTCCTGTTCGGTGATAGCTGAGTAGATCATCCCATTCCCTTGGTTTATTTGCGCGCGAGCAAGAGCTCTCCCCCACAATTGGAGCGTCGAAAGGGTGTTGTTGGCAAAAACTTCGGAAGTAATTTTTTGCAATTGGCCGCCTTTTTGTATAAGAGTCGATACGGCCTCAAGAGTGGCAGTGCTTGTGCAGGAATGTTGCATGCTCCCCGTGTCGCCGATAATGCCCATAAGAAGCGGCGTGGCTATCTTAGGAGAAAGGGGTATATTTTCTGTTGTGAAAAAATGAAACAGCAGCTCGCATGACGAGGAAACGGTGTCATCGATGATAATGATGTCACCCGTCATCTGTATATTGGGATGATGATCGATGAGCGCGATAACTTGTTTTTCCTGGAAGGATTCCTTTAAAAGCTGGAATCCGCGATCCACGCTGTCGGAGGCGATGATGGCGTCATAACCCTGGATGGGTAGTTCAGCGGGATTTTGAAAGATGATGTCCGGGAAAAGCTGGGTTGCGAAGACGGGAAGTCTATCAAAACAGGCGATATCGACTCGTTTGCCAAGAGAATGAATATATTCACGCAAAGCGATATTCGCGCCTACCGTATCAGGGTCAGGTCTGGTATGCGCAAAGAGCAAAATGCTCTCAGCTCTGTTTATCACATAGTGGAGATTCTTGAATTCAGATGAGAAATCCTGCATAAGTCGTGCACAACTCTTAAATAAGCTTTATTCTAAGCTTTTTAGAATCCGTTCGATTTCATCGGCTTTGCTTGCGGTCGGGTCGAATAAAAAAGAAAGCTTCGGGAGCGGCTTCATGTACAAACGCGCATACAGGGCCTTTTGAATCTTCCATTTTTCTCTTTTTAAAGCATTCATCACATAGTCGCTCTCAGATTCCGGGAACACGCTTACCAAGATATCTGCCCTGCGGAGATCGGGTGTCGTATCTACTTTGGTAATCGTCGCAAGTACGCCCGGCTTAAGATTCAGGGCATGTACGAAGATATCCCCGATATGTTCACGCAGAAGCTCGTTTATTTGTATGATGCGTTTGGACATAGGAGGGAGGAATAGCAAATCATACTATAGTGAAGCAAAGCAATGTTTTTGTCAAAGCACTTCTTGGAAACTTGAGGAATGGTTGGGTGAGAAATCTCTCCCCCGCTGACTTTAGAGAAAAGAAGCCCCCACTAGTGAGTGAAGGCTCCCCCGCTCAATCGAAACCCGACTCGCTCCCTTGCTTACAACCGACTGGGAGAAAGGGAGTTTTCACTACCGAGGCCATGGGAAATATGTGCGATGGGCATCCTTCCATCCTTTCTTGATCGAGGCGTATTGTTTTTTCCTGCACCATGGGAGAATGGTAGGTGGCAATGGCTATTACTGAGGCGCTCTTATAAGCCCATAGGCCAATAAATGGTGCCCTTGGCAGGAATCGAACCCACATCAACCCCTTAGGACGGGGCTGTTCTATCCATTGAACTACAAGGGCTGTAATATATAAAAGAATGGCGGAGCATCTGCAATCAATCCGGAGATTTTTAAATACGAATGGCCTCGAATAACGACTCTTTGTGGACCGTACCGGATTCGAACCGGTGACCTCCTCCATGCCATGGAGGCGCTCTACCAACTGAGCCAACGGCCCTGCATTCGGGATTTTAAGTCATGCCATATGGTAGCGTGTATTCATATTTGCGTCAATTTCATATAATTTTCTCCCCATGTTATATTATACAATAAAATATAGAATATGTCAAGTATATATGTTCCACGTGGAACAATTATCTTTTACTTACTGTGATAGAAAAATAATCTACAGCTAATGTTCCACGTGGAACATATTCTATAGCGTTGGTATTTCAAGAAGAATTTAGTATCTCATTGTTCCACGTGGAACAATGAGACTTGAATTTTATTGGTATAAGCACATTTAATGTTCCACATGGAACATGCGCACCTTATAAAATAAGAAAGAATGATTACGGTAAACTTTCTTTGTGTCCCTTGTGAGTATATCCAGTGATCCATCGTTTATTTTTTTAAAGAAAAAGTATTTTCAAATTATAGCATTTGTTCCACGTGGAACAAATTGATTGCATCTTATAAATTTTCTGAAATTTTATTACTATTTACCGTGGATAATGTTCCACGTGGAACAAAGTAAGATACTTATTACAAGTGAAGCAATAATTTTTATTAATAAAGCAAAGAAAATTATAGCAGAGGAGTAAAATGTTCCACGTGGAACATATATACTTGACATATTCTATATTTTATTGCATAGTATTTAATATAAACATGTAGGTATTCACGATCACAAGTGGAAAGATGAAAGATCGGGATTTAAATGACTACCGGCATACTTGTTGTCTTCTTCTCTTAAAAGTGTTATAATGAAATCAAACAAAATTTTTTATGGAAAAAGTTGCCTATCCGTCGGTCGCCTCAAGCATGAAAAAACAATTTTTTGTTTTATTTGGCCTTCTTTTTTTGAGCGGAGCCTTTTTTGTTTCTGCTTCTCAGGAAATGGGAAACAACAACATCATTGAAGATCCGGATCAAGATGAGCTGACGAGTAGCGAAGAAAAGCTCTATGGAACCGACCCGATGAATCGCGACTCGGATGGAGATAGTTATTCGGACGGGGTGGAGGTCCAAGGCGGCTATGATCCTCTCAAGAAGGCGCCAGGAGATAAGATCGTTTCAGAAAAAAATAAAGTCGCTTCGGATGCGAGCTCGCTCGGAGTCGGCGGTGATAATCTTACGGAACAAGTTTCAGAGAAGATAGCGACCTTCGTTCAGGAGGCGAGCGCGGGGACGGATGGCAACGCCGAGGTGTCGCTTGAAGATCTCAATGGACTCGTGCAGGATTTGTCCGCTGGAAAGACCGAAGAAATAGTATTGCCTGAAGTTGATACCGCTTCCATAAAGATAAAAAAACAATCATACAAGAACCTCTCTGACGAGAAGCGTTCTCAAAAAATAAAAGAAGATGTGACGGAATACCTCACGGTGATCGCATATATATTTGCGAACAATTCTCCGCAGCCGTTTTCTGATGAAACTGAATTTCAAGAAAATTCTCTTTCGATAGCAGAAAGCGCGCTTTCATCGCTTTCATTCGGAGATATTTCGCAATTGAACACTTTGGCTGAGAACGGAGAAAAGATGTTGTCTCAGATATATGAAGTGGAAGTGCCGGAGGAGATGCTCGATACGCATGTGAAGGCGATCAAGCTTGCCAAGTATGCGACCACACTGAAGGGGAATTTGGCGGTCGATCCGGAAGCTGATCCAATGAAAATGATCGCCTCATTATCCAAAGTGCAGGGATTTTTGAATATCATGGTTGCTTTTACGGTGGAGGTGCAGTCCAAAATTTCTGAATACGGAATCGTTGAAATTCCATTGGATATATAGCGAGAGATATTCATCGCCTTATTTATGAAAATAAAAAAAATCACTCTCAGCTTCATTTTCGCCCTCAGCTTTCTCTCGAATGCGGTTTTCCTTACTCCATACGCGCAGGCAGGGTATTGGGGGGAGCCCATCTATTCGACCTTCATCAAGGATATGTTGGAAAAGATAGCCCGTCAGATCGAAGGGGCGCTTCTTGGCGCGGTGAAGGCAAGCGCCATTTCCATGATAAATAGTCAGGTGGGGAAATTGGTGGGAGGATCTTCCGCGGGGACTTCTTTGGTGATCAATGACTGGAAGCAGTTCTTGTATGATGAGCCGGAGAAAAAAGTTCAGATGCAGATGGAAGGTTTCTTTGCTTCGGCGACGAAGGGGCGCGGAGCATCCGCGAATTATAGCGCCTCCGGAGGAATCAATGGAAATTATAGCGCTCAGCTTATCAAAACCGCAAAATCGAGTCTAAGCTCCTCGTCTTCGCGTCCGGCTGATATATTGGATGTGTCTTCAGATCCCGAGGCTTCGCTTGCCGAAGGTGATTTGCGTACCCTGAATGCGCTTTTCTCCAATCCTATGAACAATCCTTTCGGGTTCGCGCTCGCGGCACAAGGGTATGAGCAGTCAATACGGGAGCAGGCGCAGCAAGAACAGGTGGTGCAAGCGATATCTCATGGGTATCGGAGCGCTCCCGGCCTTCCGGGTGCGACCGTGGGCCAGTTGGTTGCCAATGCCCAGGATGTAGGGAATAAGATTATTGCCGCCGCAAGCAATCCTCAGGAGCTCGCGAGCGGGATCGTAATGTCTTTGGTGAATAAGACTATAACAAATGTCGTGCAAAAGGGCATCGGCGAAGTGCAGACGAATATCCAACGCGAAATCGGCACCGTCAATACCCAGGTTACCGGCCAACTTGAAACCCTCGATGCTCAGCTTGGGCCGGGGGCGGGGTTTGTCAATGAGGTGCGACAGCAATCGAATGTCAATGTGAAACCCGCGACGAACCCCGGAGCCGCGGTTCCGAGGGGAATATCGATCTGAGCTGCACTCTAAGTTGATGGGAAAAAAATAAAACGATTCCAGTGATGAATCGTTTTATTTTTTCACAGTTGTTTTAAAGGTATCTTCTGTTTAAGCTTTTTGATAAGACAAGCAAGGATCAGAATGGGAAAGGCTCGGGTAGTGGGTGATACTGGACTCGAACCAGTGACCTTCACAATGTCAATGTGACGCTCTAACCAGCTGAGCTAATCACCCGTTTCATTTCTTTTATATGGTTTCCGGCACTTCTTTTTGTACCACGTTTTCATTTTTTTGCAAAGCTTGGTCGGTGGCTACGGCCTCTGGCTCTTTTGGTGTGGCTATGAAGTGAAAAAATGAAAGCCACGCACTTTTTTGTATGATGAGAAATCCCGCCTGGAGCAAAAGGAATGGGAAATTGCTGACGATTGTTGTCATTCTTGAAAATTGTCCCGCTTCATTCGTGAGCGCGTCGCGCAAAAGAGCGATGAGGAAGAAAAACGGTATGAAAAGCAATAGCGAAAGAATCCCAAAAACAATACTGGTAGCCGCTCGTTTCATGAAGAGAGAGTATCCAAGCTCCACTCCGGCGCGAAGAGAGGTCTGTGAAAGAGTGATAAAAAAGAAGGCATAGATTTCTATGAAGACTATCACTATCGATATCGGGATAAAAATAGCCAGTCCGAGAAATACAAGATTTTTGCTGAGCAGCGGATTACCAGATGTAAGGAAGCCTGGAGTCAGAAGTACCAGAAGCATGATGAAAAACAGCAAGAGCGCCCCTACTTCGAGCAGTGAGAGTTTCCAAAGCGATCGGGCAGCTCTCTTGAGAACAGGAAGAAGTTCCGCCTTTTTCTCCTTGAGGGAAAGTATGAGGCTTGTTTTAAAAAATGTTGCGAGCCCTATGATAAGCGGGATCAAAAGAAAGAACGATGGTCTGTTTTTTATGATCGTCGCGACATCTACAGTGCCGGTCTGCAGCGCATTTCCCTCACCCAGAAATAAAAGAAGATATTCCACGCTCGAGAGCGTCATCAGGATTGCGAAAAGAAGCGCGAGGGGAGTAGTGACGGTTTTTTTGATCGCCTTTTGGAAGAACCCGAGAAACATGCTGAACTCATTCATAAGCAAGGAAGGGAAGCTCCGGATATAGTGCTGTTCATACGAGCGCAATATATCCGGACTCCACTATTTATTTTGTATCAATTGAATCTGTTGGCCGAGATGGGTCTGTGGATGTTTCGGGAGCCGCTTCGCCTTTGATGATCGCATCGAACGCATCTTTTTCTATGGTTTCTTTTTCCAGAAGCGTTTGCGCGATAGTCTCCAGCACTGCTCGCTTTTCCGTAAGGATGGAAGTTGCCTGCTTGAAGGCCTCATCGATAAAGAGAGATACTTCGGAGTCGATCATTTTCGCCGTTTCATCGGAATAATCGCGCTCTTCATGGATTTCTCGTCCGAGGAATACCATTTCTTCCTTGCGACCGAAGGTCCTGGCTCCGAGGGTGCTCATTCCATATCGGGTGACCATGCCACGAGCGGTATGCGTCGCTCGCTCGAGATCGTTGGACGGTCCGGTAGTAGTATCGGCAAAGATAAGCTTCTCGCTCGCGTAGCCGCCAAGCAACACGGCAAGCTCATCGATAAAATAAGCGCGCGAATGCATGGTGGTATCTTCCGATGGGACGGAAAGAGTATAGCCGCCAGCGTGCCCGCGCGAGATGATGGAGACTTTGTGCACAGGATTGGCATTTGGCAAGGACGCGGCCACGAGCGCGTGTCCCCCTTCGTGATACGCGATTATTTTCTTCTCCTTTTCGTTGATGATGCGGCTTCTTCGCTCCGGGCCGAGAATGACTTTTTCGATGGCTTCGGCGAGGTCATCCATGTGAATCGATTTCTTATTCCGTCGAGTCGCGAGGATGGCGCCCTCATTGACGAGATTTGCGAGATCGGCGCCGGAGAATCCCGGAGTCCGTTCCGCGAGGCGTCGGACTTTGACATCTTTCGCGAGAGGCTTTCCAACGAGATGTATTTCGAGTATTTTCTCGCGGTCATTGATGTCGGGCAGGTCTATGGTGACACGGCGATCGAACCGACCCGGGCGCAGGAGTGCCGGATCAAGGACATCGGGTCTGTTGGTCGCGGCGATGATGATGACATTGGTCTCCGTTTCGAAACCATCCATTTCAACCAATATCTGGTTGAGGGTCTGTTCCCGCTCATCATGCCCGCCACCGAGCCCCGCCCCTCGATGCCGTCCCACCGCATCGATTTCATCGATAAAGATTATCGCGGGCGCATTTTTCTTGGCTTGCTTGAAAAGGTCGCGAACCCGGCTTGCTCCGACGCCGACAAACATTTCCACGAACTCGGATCCGCTGATATTGAAAAAAGGTACGCCGGCTTCTCCGGCCACGGCTTTCGCGATAAGGGTTTTCCCGGTTCCCGGAGGGCCGAGAAGCAGGACTCCTTTCGGAATTTTGGCTCCCATGGCGAGGAACTTTTTTGGATGCCTGAGGAATTCCACTACTTCCACCAACTCTTCTTTCGCTTCCTTGGCGCCGGCGACATCGGCGAACATCGTGCGCTTTTTCTTATCTTTGGGATCGAGCATTCGTGCCTTTGACATGCCGAAATTCATAGCCTGGTTGTTGCCGCGCTGAGCCTGTTTCAGCATAAACCAGATAAAGACTCCGATGAGGAGAAACGGTATGAGAAAGGGAAGGATCGCTGCCGCCCAAAATGCCCCCCCGGATTCTTTTTTGATTTCAACCGATACCCCTCCTAATTTTTCATTATCCACGCCATAGTTTTTGAGGGTTTCCGTGAGAGAAGCCTCAGGCTCCTTTAAGGCTTTTTGCTTTTTCCCATCGGAAAGCTCGATAGAAAGCTCGTTGGATTTGACTTCTATGCTCTTCACCTTGCTCGCGTTTATCTCGCCGACCAGGGTGGATAGTGATATCTCTTCAGGCCTGGTTCCCTTGTCCTCATAGAGCACGAGCACGCCTGATATGATGAAAAAAACAATGACGATGGTGGTGATATTTTTGAAAAATGTATCCATATATGATTCTATCCGTATTTAAAGCTTTATCATGACCACTGTATCACCTTTCGCTTCGATGTTCAACTGTTTGGAGCGCAGCCGTTGGATTTTATTTTTTTCGCTTTTCAGCATTTTTTTGCATTCGTGGACGAATGCCTCGCTCGGGTTCTTCTGTTGTTTCATGACAGCCCGGAAGAGAGTGCGGATTTCCCGAGACTGTTCCGCATCTGAAAGCTTCAAGAGCTCTTTTCTTGAGAAAGAGACGCCGTTTGGGATCGTGACAGTCGAGAGTTCCGATGCCCGCGACCCGTCTTCCGCTCCCTGTTCGGCGAAAATCCGTGCGGTTCGGGCTAAAATAGATTTTATCCCTGGCTGATAGTCCTTTTCAAGGAGGGGAATGAGGTGGTGCCGAATCTTATTCCGAAAGATAGTCGTATCATTATTGGTGGCGTCCTTGCGGAAGTCATGACCGCCTTCTTTGAGAAATCGGATGATGTCCCTTTTGGAAATATCGATGAGAGGCCGGATAAGATGCTCATTTTTAGGTCGGATGGCTCCAAGTCCGTCCATTCCCGCCCCGCGGATGAGCCGCATGAGGACGGTTTCCGCCTGGTCATCCTCCGTGTGCGCGACAGCGATACTCTGGCATCCGGTTTCTCGGCGGATGGTTTCGAAGATCGTGTAGCGGATATCGCGCAAAAACTCCTCATTTTTCCCGGCACATCCGCGAGGCCGCTCGATAAAAAGAGGAATATCTTGCTCCTCGCATAATTTTTTCACGAAGCGTTCGTCATAATCGGAGTCTTTTCCGCGGAGACGGTAATTCACATGGATCGCCGAGAGCCTCAGATTCATTTTCTTTCGCAAGAGAACAAAGAGGTAAAGGAGCGCGGTACTGTCGGGTCCTCCCGAAAGCGCAAGAAGGATACTCTCTTTATCTCTGAAAAGATGAAAGCGGGTATTGGTTTCCAGAACACGAAAAAGAAGGCGATTCCCGGGCTTCGATCTGCCTTGAGGGACATCGCTAAGGACGGATGCGCTCTTTGATGATCTCGGTGATTTTTTTGACACTTTCTTCGAGTTTTCCATCGAGGTTTTCGACCGTATAGTCATATATATGAGTATAGTTGAGCCATTCTCTCGTGTATGTCATCCGTTCCGCAAGATAGGCTTCCGTGGGGTCGTCACGCTTGCGAAGCCTTGCTTCTATGCTTTCAAGCGGAGCGGTAATGAGTATGGCGACTATGTTCGGGAAAAGAGATTTTGCCGTTATTACGCCTTTATATTCCATTTTCCAGATGCCGAGCGACTGGCTCTTCGCTACCCGCAGGAGTTCCTCTTTCGTGACCCCATAGAGCTCGTCATTGTATTCGCGCGCCCATTCTATGAAGTCGCCCCTTTCAATTCCGGATTCAAATTGATCCCGACTGAGGAAATAATAGGGCGCGCCGCTTGTTTCTCCCGGCCGTGGCGGGCGAGTGGTAGAGGTAATGACCCGTTCGATGGGCATGATTTCGGCTAAGCGCTCGATGACAGAGTCTTGGCCTGATCCGGATGGACCCGAGATAATAAAAATCCGATCGGTGTTCATAGCGTAATAAGAGGGTGCGATAACGAAAGTCCCGCGAAATCACGGGACTTTCTCGGCTTATTTTTCGTCGACGACTTTCTTGACAGCTTTCTTGGGAGCCGGCTTCTTCCCTTCATCCTTCAGTGCGGGGAGGAGGCCCATCCGGTGGGATTTCGGTTCGATAGAAAGAATTTTCCACTCATATGTTTCCCCGACTTGGAAAATGTCCTCCATCTTTTTTCCGGGATATACATCCTGGAATTCGCTGACATGAGCAAGGCCGTGAATATCGCGATCGAGATAGACGAACGCCCCGAAGTGATTGATCTTGTCGACTTTTCCTGAAACTACCTGGTCAACCGCATATTTTTCCAACGCTCCGACCCACGGATCTTCCCGTAAGGCTTTCATGGAAAGGGAAATACGGGTTTCTTCTATGCCGATGATTTTCGCTTTCACCTTGTCGCCGGTCTTGACGATTTCACGCGGATTATCGATGAGCTGCCACGCAAGCTCGGAAATATGCACCAATCCCTCGAGTTTTTGATTCGCTCGTTTGCCGTCTTTGTCGATAGGGGGATCGAATTTGACGAATGCTCCGAAGTCCACGACGCCGCTTATCTCTCCTTCCACTTCATCTCCGACGCGAAGCCGATTGATGAGCTCCCGGTCGCGCTCGCTTTGAGCCGCTTTTTCGCTGACGATCAGCTTTTCATTTTCCCGATCGGCATCAAGGATGCGCACTTTGATCGTCTCGCCGATGATCGCCCGCAGGAGCTCGAGAATCTTGTTCTTGTCACCGTCTTCGACGCGAGGATAATGCTCGCTTGAAAGCTGCGATACCGGAAGAAAGCCCATGATGCCGTTGAGCTCGATCATGAGTCCGCCCTTGTTCGCGTCCAGGACCTTCGTTTCCACAACTGATTTCCCGTCCCGTTTTTCCATGAGATCCTCCCAGGATTTGTCATGAGACGCCTCCCTTATGGATATTTCTATGTCTCCATCTTCGTTCTCGAAGCTCATGAGGGTGGCGCTTACGGCATCTCCTTCACGGAGCTTGAGTCCGCCTCCCATGCCGCTCTTCATTTCCTTGCCCAAAACGACGCCCGTACCGATAGGTCCGAGGTCAACGATGGCATGGTTGGAAGAAACATGAATCACCGTGCCCTCGACGACATCGCCGAGTACGGGGATGGTCACGGTTTCTTCGTTTAAAAGGCTTTGCAAAGCCGACATGGTCTTTTCTTCAGTCATAAGTGTATGGGTGAAACGGTGCGCGTCCGCTTCTTTTTGATAATAAATTAATGCGCCTTACAAATTACAAGATCGAGGAAGTATGTCCTGATACGAGTAAGAATCAGTCTACATCTAAGTGAGAAGCTTGGCAAGCTTTCTCCTCGGCGGGGAAGCGTAGGTGAAGAAGTATGTATTTTTATCCATCCTAAGTACGTCGGCTGTATAAAAAGTACTCGTAAGGGCTTGTACTTAAGTACTGTTTTAGCAAGGGCAAAGAAAAAAACCAGCCGTTGTGTTGGCTGGTCAGATTTGCAGGAGGCTGATGGTTCCGGTGCCGACGAGCTTTCTGTCCCCATCGGTGTCCCAGCGACCCTTGAGAAAGTAGCTTTTCGTGATGAGCGTGCCTTCGCAAACCGAATACATCGGACAATAGAGCTCCACTGCCTTGTTCGCCGAACAGTTGGTGCACAGGTGCTTGCCGTTGAACCAAAGCGCATGTGACATGTCCATAGCGGACCAATCGTTCTCGTGACAGATTTCGCAGAAAAGCAATCTCAGTGCGTCTTCGAACATCTCGTTTGTCGGGGCTCCTGTCCCGATAAATCGTATGACGCCGAGCGCTTCGGAAATCCGTTGCAAGTGGACATCTATCGGAATCGCATCCGCAGGCATTTCAATCAATCCGAGTTCGGCGTAAAAAAGCGCGAGGAGTGAAAGTATCTTCGGCCCAAACCCAGGGATATCGAGATGGTCGCCGTTTTTGGAGTTTTTGGCTGCGAGAATGTCGCTTATCGTGGCAAAACGACGGAACATTTCCACGGGATCACCATGAAATGTCGAGTAGAATGTCCGGGCAACCCTTGGCCAATATGCCGCGGACTGGCCTGGAACGCCCACCCTTTGTTTTTTCAGAATGCGTGCGATCTCAGTCCTGAGAACAGTCTCCGCATCAGCGGTATCCTGGAACGGATTTCCACCAGTATCAAGGAGGCTGCGTTGATGCGGGACCCGTACGGGATGCGTTTTGGTCAGCCGTTCGATGTGCCTATCGATTTTGCTGCCGGAGCTTCCTGGTCCGGGGCCGTAAATCCATGGCAGGTTTTCCCAAAGCCATTGATGGCTGGCATAGACTCTCTCGCTGACTTCTCGGCGATCGGTTCCTGCGGCATGCGCGATCCAAATCCGGTGCCATGAATCACCTGGCGTAAGGCCTTTGGGGACGAATATTACCTGCGGGGCATGCGTTTCGTGGGTGACGAGGGAGTGGAGTTTGCTTTTTGAGAGATAGGATTCCATAGGAAGCCTGAAAACTTCATGGGCAAGCTTGCGATTGATGATGATGCCATTTTTCAATGTGATGATACCTTGATCATCAGGTGCGGGTAAGAGCGACATAGCGCCTCCTTTGGCGATTGTAGAATTGTGAAAGAAGAAAGGAAATCCTAGCAAAGATCCGCTCTGTTGTAAAGCGGCAAGCAAAAGAAAAACGGCTTCCATTGCGGAAGCCGTCATTAAAATGGAATACCATCATCCGTTACCGGTTGGATCCTGTTTCGTACGGCATATGCCGCAAACTCCTCGGGTGTGAAGGGTATGTCATCGATGTCCGGTGAAGCTATTTCGTTATTCTCGGAGTGCCTCTGCCAGTATCGACCTACCTCTTCGCGTTTCGATTGTCTCCATCCCGCAATAACCATGCGCTTCGGAATGATTTCGACTGAGAAGCAGTCTTTGGCATCTTTTTCTCGTTGTCTTTCCCTGAAATAAAGGGATATTTTTCCGAACGAGGGAAAAAGTCTTCCTTCGGCCGTTCCGTGGTCATACAGCAGGGTTGTCGGAGAGCGCGGGCTCGGATCCGTGAGCGGAATCCCCGCCCATTCGCAGATCCGTTCCGCAAGCAGTTTCAGTGACTTGACGTATTCCACGATATACCGACGCTCCACCA
>CALMHZ010000031.1 GCA_937864125.1 uncultured bacterium | reverse complement strand
TTTTTAAAAGATATTGATTTTAGGTATGTTTTTATTTACATTTATATATCAATGCTAAGGTTATTTTTACTCTTTAACTGCTAATAACCAGCCGTCAGGAAAGAGTTGCTATCAAATATATTATTTTATTATTGAAGGGAGTTTCTTTCTTTCAGTATACCAGATTTCGGAAGAGATTTCTTTCAACTGAGCTCCCCCTACTTAAGAGAAATATTGTCCCCCATTCCGATGACACCGATAATAGCCCCAAGCAAGGCGGTGATTGCGGTAAAAATCCAGGCGCGCATCACGATTTTTGGCTCGGGCCACCCCTTTGCCTCAAAATGATGGTGAAGCGGCGCGGCAAGGAATATCTTTCGCCGAAAAAACCGCTTAGAGAGAAGCTGGATAGCGGCACTTCCCGACTCCAGCACATAGATAAAGACGATAAGAAACAAGGTGGCTACGGAATCGGTCAGCATGGCGACCACGCCGAGCGTTGTCCCAAGCGCCATCGCGCCCGTATCTCCCATGAAAAATCTCGCGGGATAGATATTGAACCACAAGAACGCGAGAAGCGCTCCGGCAATCGCCGCGCAAAACGCCGCCAAATCCATGCTGTTTTGAAAGAACGCGATAAGGGAAAACGATCCGAAGGCCAAAAGGAGCACTCCTCCGTTCAATCCATCGAGACCATCCGTCTCGTTCGACGAGATAGCGGAAAAAAGGATGATGAAGATGAAAAGAGGTATGTACCACCATCCGATCGTAAAGTCCCCCAAGGCCGGAATATGGATGGCATCCCATCCGAGTTTGGAATAGAACCACCACGCGCCTATGCTCGCGATGCTGATAAGCCACCAGAAACGCAAGGCGAAACGCATCCCTCCGCCTTTGTTGCTTCCTTTCCCGCGGACGCTCATCCAGTCATCGAACAATCCCAGCACTCCCGCCGTCACCAGGACAAAAAGGGGGAGCCATGTCTGAGACCTGCGGAGAAAATCCAGTCGGGCGAGAAAATTAGTATCTGTCCATGACGCGACGAGAGGAAAGACATATTCCGACAAAAGCGCCAAGAGAAGAACGGTCACCCATACGATCACCCCTCCCATGGTAGGCGTGCCGGCTTTCGATGCGTGCAGTTTGCTCACGAATGTCAGCTTCTCCCCATTGACATCAGCGCTTTTTATTTTGATGCCGATCTTGTATTTGTAAAGGATATAGGTCCAAAGGGGGGTAAGAGCGAACGCCAGAAGAAACGCGAACAGTCCTGTCGTGAGCACCTTCAGCGTATTGATGACCATCGGGATACTCTGTATCTGGGCCACCCCGACCGCTTGCACTGTTTCATTCATAGTTTTTGAGAGATTCCACCTTCTTAACGCCACTCGAAAGAATCGAATCCGAAAGAAAACATTTCCTGGACACTCGTCCACCGGCTGCTGTCATCGAGCACGACCGCTATCAGTTTATGCGCCCCGGTTTCCGGATCTCCGGCTACCGCGAGCAACGAGTACCCCGCCCGCGGGGTGAAACCGGTCTTGGCGCCGATAAGATTGGAATATGTCCCGAGCAATCTGTCGGTATTGAAAATAGTATGAACGAGTTTCCCGTCGGACGAGGAAATCGTCGTTTCTTCCATACGCATGATACTCCATAATACATCGTACTTCAATGCCTGCGCGGCGACCATCGCTATGTCGCGCGCCGAAGAGTAGCATGACTCTTCATTGGCATCGAGCTCCAAGCCGGAAGCGGTGCAGAAATGAGAATTATTCATTCCCAAATCCCGCGCGCGCTTATTCATTCGTTTCACGAAATTCTCTTCGCTGCCGTCCGTATGCACCGCAAGCGCTATCGCCGCGTCATTCGCGCTGTTCATAAGCGCCGCCTTCAAAAGGCTCCTCACGGAAATTTTTTCCCCAGGCTGCAGCCGCTCCCCGATGCAGTAGCCGGAGCGCGGACATCCGACCCGCGTTCCCTCCGCGGCAAGAACCTCTTCTCCTATGGTGACCATCTCATCCAAATTTTTGATTTGTTCAACTACGATCATCGCGGTGAAGAGCTTCGTAATCGAAGCGATGCCCCGCCGTTCATCCGCGGACGATTCATAAAGCGTCATCTCGGTGTCGGCATCAACGAGAATCGCCGCATGAGCCGTAGGCGCGGCGAATACTCCGACGCCAGGTTTTTTCACAGGCCGGAACTGCGATGAAGCAACGCGCTGCTCGGATAACATGGGCCGCAAGTCGGCCGTTGAGACCCCCGCGACCCGAGAAAAACGCGAGTCCGCATCCTTAAGCGCGAAAGCGGACCACTTGTCGGAAAACACGCCCTTGTTCGCGAGAAACATCGCCCCAAGCCCGAGAAGCAGGATCGTGGCGGAAAAAACAATAGAGAAGAAAACAAAAAATGCTCTCATGCGGATCATCATATTTCCTTAAAAGCCTCCGACAAGCCGTCATCCTTCAAGGAGGAAGGCGGGAGGTTCTTTTCGCGTGAAAGAGCCTCGTAGTCAGGCAGGGCATCCACTCGGGCCACCCCGAGTGTTTCAAGCAACCGAAAAGAAGGCGAAAACACATACTCTCTCTTGTCGAGAGGATTTTCTTGCCGCTCAATCAATCCCCGCAGGAGAAGCGCCCGTATGGCCGAAGATGAATTGACGCCTCGGATCGCATCAATATCGGCACGACTTACCGGCGCGCGGTAAGCGATCACCGACAAGGTTTCCAAGGAAGCCCGCCCCAAGGTGGCTTCCCGATCTTTTTGCAGATACTCTTCTATGATCGAAGCGTTCCCGGGCTTGGTAGCAAGCTTCACTTCCCCGTTTTTCTCGAGCAATAGCAGTCCGGATTCAGGCTCTTGATATCGTGCCCGGAGCAGCGAGAGAGCCGGCGCCATATCGGATTTCGAAACGGCAAGTATCTGCGCGAGCTCTTTCTCCGTCAATGGCTCGCCATGAGCAAAGAGCAGCGACTCTATTTCTGAAGCGAGAACGGAAGGTGTTTTTGACATAGTTATATGGAAAAAGAGAAAGTTTCTTATCAGGAAACGCGCTGGGATTCGGCAAGGGAGATGTGTATGTCGCCGAAGACATCCGATTGTTTCACGCTGACCACTCTTTGCTTGACGAGTTCGAGCATCGCGAGAAAAGAAACGATGAGGTCCAATCGGCTTTCGGTGCTCGCGATCATGGAGTGAAAAGTGCATTCCATTCTCCGCTTAAGAGACGCGCGGAGCACATCGATACGCTCCTCGAGACTTATGATCTCTTCCAGCGACTCCTCGACATAGACCTCCTGTTTCGGAGCGGCGCCGAGAATACCTATGAACTGAGTCCGGAGAAGCGAAGAGGAAATTCCTTTCGGAGCGCCATAGACTTCCTTGTCGCTCATACCGAAAAATTTCTCACGCGAGAAACACCGGTCACCGCCTCCTTGCAGGCCGCCCAAAACGAGAGCGGCCTCCTTGAAGCGCCTATACTCCCGTAATCGTTCCTCCAAATCCTCCATCGAGGACTCCTCTTCTTCCGTGAAAACAAGGACGGGCAGGAGCATCTTCGATTTTATCAATATGAGGCGAGCGGCAATGACCAAAAAACCGGCGAGATTCTCGAGGGAAATCGAGTTTCGCTCCGAAGAAAGCCGCTCCAAATACTGATCAGCAACGGCACCGAGGCTGACTGTGGTGATGTCGAGCTTGCGATCTTCTATGAGTGACAAGAGGAGTTCAAGCGGCCCTTCGAATTGAGGAAGGCTGATCTGGCAGAGCATAACGAGGGGGAAAAACAAATTCTTTCCTCTCTAAAATACCATATTTACACATTTCTTGCCATTTCACTTTCACTCGGCGTATCCTCGAGGGCGAAAGCTGAGAATAAGCCAAAGAAAAGCACGATGCTTGCCAGGATAAAGACCGACTGAAGCGGGAAAAAGGCGAGCAAGGGCAGCGCGAGCAATGCCCCGATGATATTGGCGGCCGGGCGAGCCGTGCGGAAAAAGGCTATAAGATCGTCGTCATTGGCGTCTATCTGCTTATAAAAATACGCGTCCCGCAGCACCTCGATGCCAGCGGCCCCGATACGGGAAAAGAAGAGCAATACGGCCCAGAACGCCGCGCTCGGAGAAGAAAAAAATACGATCGCGATCGTAGCCAGAAGCGCGATTCCCATGCTCAGGATGAGAAATTCTTTCTCGCCGTATCGCTTGTCGGCAAGCAGTCCGAGGGGATACTGGAGCAGGACGAACGGCAGAAGCATCACGGTGAACAAAAGTCCGATAGTGTCCCACGACATGCCGAGCGACCGGAGATACATCGGACTGTATATAAGCATGATGATATAGAAAAATTCAAGAGAAAAGGAGATGGAGTAGATATGAAAAAGATTCTTTTCCCCGAGCATTTTTTTCCATGCTTTCCGCACTTCCATCTTCGCGGAAGAAAAATGCGTTCCGTTGCGCAAAAGCACCAAAGAAACCGCGAACAAGAGTCCGTATCCGAGTGTAGTCCCGAAAAAAATTCCAGAATACTGGAACGAATCAAGCGTGCGAGTCGAGAAAAAAGGCGCGAAGAGAAGTCCCGCATTCATGATGGTAAGGTGCAGTCCCCGAACCCGTCCGGTCACACCGTCTTCGGAGCATTCTTCCAAAATGACATCGAGCGCCACCCACGCGACATTGCTCATCACCAAGAGCAGCATCACGAGGGCGAGGCTCAACCATCCGAAGGAGAGGAGAGACAATACCGAGCTTATAACGAAGGCGCCGAGTATGAGAAACAAAAACGCCTTCGTGCTTCCGCCGAGCGCGTGGAGTATGCGATGCAAAAAAAGCAAGGCGATGAAAACGACTCCGAAAATCCCGAGGTAAAACCACCCAACCTGATCCGGTCCTACCGCCTGAGCGAAATACGATGAAATGACATAATAGAAAAAGGCTTCGGTAAATCCGAAAAGCAGCGAGAGCATGCTGATGAAGCGAACCTCTTTCTTGTCCATGGGAAAGGCGCCCTCCTTGATAGCCGTGTCCGATGCTTGTTTCATGTTGATGATTGTTTATTTGAGGCAGCCCGGTTTATATCCTCTCTTTTCCGCTTCCGCCACATTCTTGAAACACACCTTGTTTTCAGGTTTGATCCGTTTGGCGGGAGCACAAGTCGGGAGATGGTACAAAGTGGAATTCTTGCTCCCTACAAACGCGCAGTCGGCATTGGTGGATGCACCCTCGGGGACACTCCGCGTATCGGAACGCTGCTCCGTCGCCATCCCCGCAACCGCGCCGGTATCCGTCTCTCCCACGATAAGCGAAGCGGATGGCACTTCGATCACTATCGGCTTCGATGGAGAAGAATGCGCCGCAATCACCCCTGCCTCGAATCCCAGCACCGAAACGAGGACGATCGTCGCGAAGACCATCAATCGTTCCCGTTCACGCGATATAAGGCCCAGCCAGAACGCAAACTGCTTTTTCATAGCGCCTTGACATATCTCACTTTTCATTCTATCTTAGTATATACTTATTTGATACTAAACGGAATACTATGGCAACAAGGAAAGCTGGCGGATCAACCGCCCTCGGCCGTGACTCGCGAGCCCAGCGGCTCGGCGTAAAACTCTTCGGAGGACAGGTCGCCCACGCGGGAAATATTCTCATCCGTCAGCGCGGAACCAAATTCCACCCCGGGAAAAATGTCATGAAGGGCGGAGACGACACGCTCATTTCCCTTATTTCGGGCGTCGTCAGCTTCAAAACCAAGCAGATGGTAAGCTTCACGGGGAAGCTCGCCAAGCGGACATTTGTCCATGTCCTTCCGGCAGAACCGAAGAAATGATCGCTCCTCTTTTAAGGACATCAAAGAAAAGCCGCTCTCATTCGAAAGCGGCTTTCTTCATTCACCGGAAAATCTAGTCAGCCTTTGAATAAGCCGGCCGACACAAGAAGGAATCCTTTCAATCCCTTCAAAGACGATATCATCCGCTTCGCCGCGGCGATCGGACTTCAAATACTCATATCCGGCCAGGATCACCTCCCGCTTGCGCCTGACCGTGGTAACTTCCCTTCCCTCATGATCAAGCAGGCGAAACTCCCCTCCGCCGATCGGAACTACTTTCCAAAAAACCTTCATGGCAACCTTCCTTTCTCTTACCTAAAAAAGAACCTTCATCCTTGTACCATCTCTCGCTGCTTCACGCAAGCTTTGAGAAACGCGAGAAAAAGAGGGTGCGGATGCAAAAGCGACGACTGAAATTCCGGGTGGAACTGCGTGGCAAGAAAGAACGGATGAACAGCCTTTGGCAACTCGGCTATCTCCATCAATCGCCCATCCGGAGAAGTCCCCGAAAATACCAGCCCCGCCTTCCTGAGGTCGCCCACATATTCCGGATTCACCTCATAGCGATGGCGATGACGCTCCATCACCGCATCTTCCCCATAGGCAAGGCGCGCTAGAGTCTTTGCTGCTATCACGGCTTGGTAGGCCCCCAAGCGCATGCTTCCGCCGTAGTCCTTCCGCGCGAGCTTCGCCCGTTGCTCGGGGAGAATATCGATAATCGGATATTTCGTTTTCGCATCCACTTCCGTCGTGTGCGCGGAAGCAAGTCCTGCCACATGGCGGGCGTACTCGATCACCAAAAGTTGCATTCCATAGCAAATTCCGAAATACGGGATCTTGTTTTCACGGCAAAATCGTATCGCCGTGATCTTCCCTTCCACTCCCCGTGATCCGAATCCCCCCGGAATAAGCACGCCATCATACTCTCTCAATTCCGAAACGCGATCGCTGTCTTCTTCATACTCTTCGCTGTCGATCCAGGTCAATTCCGGCTTCCGCCCGCTCGCGAATGCCGCATGCTTCAATGCCTCGATGACGCTTATGTACACATCCGAGAGCACGAAATCCCCCGTCTTGAAATATTTTCCCACCACCGCTATTCTCACCGGTTTGACGGAAGCCTTCGACGATGCCACCGCCTTCCTCCATTCATCGAGCGTGTTCTTTTTCGCCCGGAGCCCGAGCTTCTTGAGCAGAATGGCGCTCAGGTTATCCTTCTCGAAATTGAGCGGCACATCATAAATGCTGTCGACATCGGGCGCCGAAACGATAGAGTCTTTCCTCAGACTGCAGAAAGTGGCGATCTTTTCCTTGCGCTTCTCATCAAGCGGCAGCGCCGAACGAGCGATGATGATATCAGCCTGGATGCCGGCCGAATTGAGCGTTCGCGAGGCATACTGCGTAGGCTTGGTCTTCATCTCTCCGATCTTTCCCGGTATCGGAAGGTAGCTTACGAGCGCGACCAGCACATCCTCGGGGCACTCTATCTTCATCATCCGCACCGCTTCGAGGAACAAGATATTCTGATATTCCCCGATGGTTCCCCCGATCTCGATGATCGCGACATCGGCTCGCGCCTTCTTGGCCGCCTTGCGGATGCGCCCGATGACCTCAAGCGGAATGTGCGGCACCACCTCCACGCATTGGCCCTTGTATTCGAGGTTGCGCTCCCGGTCTATCACGCTTTTATAGACGGAGCCCGTGGTCATGTAATTCCCCCGGTCGAGGGTCAGCCCCATGAATCGCTCGTAATTTCCCATATCCTGGTCAGTCTCATATCCATCCTGCAGCACGAACACCTCCCCGTGTTCGGTCGGGTTCATCGTTCCCGCGTCCACATTGATATACGGATCTATTTTGAGCGCCGTCACGGCGAGGCCGCGCGCCTGGAGTATCTTCCCTATCGAAGAGGCGGCGATACCCTTGCCGACGCCGCTCATCACTCCCCCGACGATGAAGATGTACTTCGCTCTTTTCTGCTTTGTTTTGGACATAGAGATAGATGTTGCCACTTCCCCCAAAGTGGTGTTGATAGACCTTTTCCGCATGCGCCTCCTCCGATATTCCTTACTCAGGCTCTATGCTGACGAAAAACTTCGCTCGCTCCGAACCGAAGCGTGCTTCCACTTGGTGTTTCCCTATCGCCTTTATGTGTCCGTCTTGCATGAATATGTTTTTCTCGGTCATATCCGGGAAGCGATCGAGGAGCGCTGCCGCCACTTCTTTCGGACCGATGGATCCGAAGAGGCTCTTCCCGTGGACCCTTACTTTCATGCGAACTTCCGCGCCCGCTATCTCGAGCGCGCTCGCCCGGTCCCGGTCCTGCTTTTGCCGCAAGTGCTCGGCGCTCCGCTTTTTCTCCTGGGATACTTTCCCGACCGTCTCTTTGGTCGCCGGGACAGCGAATCCTTTCGGAATGAGGAAATTCGATGCATATCCGTCGGCGACCCGCTTCAGATCTCCGACATTGCCGACATTTTTTACCGCCTTGAGAAAGATAACCTCCATGGGAATACTCAAAAAAATCTTTTATCAGTATAGATTTTGTAGAGATTTTTAGCAAGGATACGCCCTTGCGGAAAAAAACCGGGTATGGGAGGATAAAATGTCGTACTTTGACAACCAACCACGAAAGGAGCAAATAATGCCTACTATCAAACCACCATCCACGCGTCGTCGGAGTGAGCCCAAGCAAGCGCTCTCACAAAGCAAATCGGCTCGAAAGCCGCGCTCGCCGACTCAAAAGCCATCAATTCCGCCGTCTCAGCTCATAAATCACCTTGTAGCACGCGGCACGAGCACGAGACCGACATCTCTTTTCGTATTCGACACGAATGTCCTCATGCACGATCCGTCCAGCCTCTTCCGATTCCAGGAACACGACATCTATATCCCGATGGGAGTGCTCGAGGAATTGGACAACAACAAGAAAGGCATGACCGAGGTGGCTCGGAACGCGCGGCAGGTTTCCCGATTCCTCGATGAGATCGTCAGTTCGACGGCAGTGATGGGAATGAAGGACGGCATCCCTCTCGCCGAACACAGCCACGGAGCCGCTTCCGGTAGACTTTTTTTTCAAACCGAGCCTACCAAAAACAATATCGCCCTGAAACTTCCGCAAAGCAAAGTGGACAATCAGATACTGGGAGTCGTGCTTGAGCTTCGAACGGAACAACCCGATCGTCCGGTCGTCCTCGTGACCAAGGACATCAACATGCGCATCAAAGCGCGCGCTCTCGGACTCCAGGCGGAAGACTACCACAGCGACATGGTAATGGAGGATACCGATCTCCTGTATTCCGGCAGCCTGGCGCTTCCCGAGAATTTTTGGGAAACGCACGGCAAGAACCTCTCGTCGTCGAAATCCGGTGGAAAAACGCACTATGTCGTTTCCGGACCGCTGGTGCCATCGTTCCTGGTCAATCAGTATGTCCACCTGGAACATGGAGGAAG
>CALMHZ010000030.1 GCA_937864125.1 uncultured bacterium | reverse complement strand
GATTCCGGCGGGTGCTTAAAATATTGACTTTAATATTTTTTTATTGTATAATATATTTGCAAGAAGATGAGGAGGGGTGTGTATGGGGAATTTTTTGAAGCTAACTGAAGGAATGCTTATTAACATTCGATTGCCGTATTCGAGCGGCGAAGACGCGCCGTTATTTCTTTGGCAGGTGGGACAGGTCGTGGAGGTAGGTGTATCGAGCGTGCGAATTGGCGTCGTGGATATGCGCACATTCGAGCTCCTCCGTATAGTAGAATTTTCGCGCTGTTCGTTGAAATCTTTTTGTTCTTTGCGAATAGATATATTGCTCCCACATTGAATCACCGCGAGCTTCGAGCCCACGGTGATTTTTTTGAGAAAAGAAGGGGAACCGTGTATACTGCGGAGTATGAAACATATAGTCATGTATAGCGACGGCGGGTCCCGTGGAAATCCCGGGCCGTCGGCGCTCGGAGTCTATATCGAGACGCTGGATAAGCGATACGGCGAGCCGCTCGGAGTCCGTACGAACAATGAGGCCGAATACGCCGCTATCGTTTTCGGCTTGAAAAAAATAAAGGCGCTTCTTGGCAAAACAGCCGCCAAGCAAGCGGATATCGAGTGCCGGATGGATTCGGAACTCGCCTGCAAACAGCTCAATCACCAGTATAAGATCGAGAACGCCAAGCTGCAGCCATTGTTTCTCGAAGTGTGGAATCTTATGCTCGATTTCGGGAGCGTTCGGTTCGTGCATGTGCCTCGGGCCCAGAATGCCGTGGCTGACGCGTGCGCGAATGAGGCGATGGATCGGGCGGCAGCCTCTCCTCTTGGATCGCAGCGATTATTTCCATAGAGCCTTTGTGAACCGTAAGAAAGAATACCCTTGTGTCAGAAACATTTTCGGTGATTATCGGGATCGTAGCGACGATATGGGAAGCCATAGCTTCTTCCGCTTTATTTTCGGTGCTCGTTATATTCCTCGCCATTTACTCTTTGGTGATAATCGCCGACTTGGTCTTGCTGCTCATTCTTCGCGATATCCCCTCGGATATGAAGAAGACCTTGTATGGAGGCAATCGCCCCGCGATTTCTCCGTCTAAGTTTGCGAAGCGATGGGAAGCGATTTTTCAGAGGGTTTCAAGCAAGAACCCTTCCCAGTACAAAGTCGCGATCCTCGAGGCTGACGCGCTCGCTCAGGAGATACTGTTGGGACTCGGGTATGAGGGTGAGAATATGAAGGAGCGGCTTGATTCGGTGCAGCCGGGACATATCGCTTCCTTGCCCGAGCTTATGGCGGGACATGCGGTACGGAATCGCATCATTCAGGAGGCGAATTTCTCCCTTTCGAAGGAAGAGGCGAAGCTATTTTTAGAGGGCTATCGGAAATTTTTTATCGAATTGGAGCTTTTATAGGAGAAATTCCATCTTTTGCTTGGTTCTTTGAGTGATTGCGTCAATTTTCATTGACAAAGACAGGCGGTTCTGGTATTCTCTACCTGAAAAGCCCGCAAGAGGCTTTTTTTAAAAGGGTGAAATATGAATCGAGCATTCGCATTTTTGAAGGAGGCAAAAGCCGAGCTTATCAAGGTAAGCTGGCCGACAAAGGAGCAGATGCTCCGAAACACCCTGATCGTCCTCGGGATCTCGGCCGCGACGGCGATATTCCTCGGATCGCTCGATTACCTTTTCAGTCTTCTTGCCGAGCGGTTCCTTTTTTAGAAAACAGTTTTCAATCATCATCATTTTTCTTATGGCGAAGCAGACACAACATCATGGCCGCGCCTGGTATGTGCTCCATACCTATTCGGGATACGAGGATAATGTCTCCCGCAACCTGAAGCAGCGCATCGAGTCGATGGACATGCAGGATTATATTTTCGACATCCTGGTGCCGAAGGAGAAAAAAATAAAGATCAAGGCGGGAAAGCGCGTCGTGGTCGAAGAGCGTATCTACCCGGGCTATGTTCTCGTCGATATGATGGTTACGGACGCGTCGTGGTATGTGGTCCGCAACACTCCGAATGTCACCGGATTCATCGGTCTCGGGACGACGCCGACGCCGGTCGACCCCAAGGAAATCGAAGGGCTTAAGAAGCGGATGGGCGTCGCCGAGCCGAAATATAAGGTAGATGTGAAAATCGGGGAATCGGTGCAGGTGGTCGACGGTCCGTTCAAGAATTTTGATGGAAAGGTCGAAGAGGTGGATGAGGAAAAAGGGAAGCTCAAGGTGCTGGTCTCCCTCTTCGGACGGGAGACGCCGGTGGAGCTCGATTTTCTCCAGGTGCGGAAAGTCTAGACAGAGGGGCGCTTCGTCTTCGTTCGAAGGCGAACATCCCGTGTGGCGAATAAATCATTCTCAGTCAATGTTATGGCAAAAGCGATCAAAACCGTTATCAAGCTGCAAATCGTGGGAGGGAAGGCGAATCCCGCTCCGCCGGTCGGACCGGCTCTCGGGCAGCACGGATTGAATATCCAAGGATTCTGCCAGCAGTTCAATGATGCGACCAAGGACCGGATGGGCGATGTCATCCCCGCCGAAATCACCGTGTACGAGGATCGGACGTTCACCTTCGTGCTCAAGACCCCTCCCGCAGCCGAGCTTTTGAAAAAAGCCGCAGGGGTTACCAAGGGAGCCGCCAATCC
>CALMHZ010000029.1 GCA_937864125.1 uncultured bacterium | reverse complement strand
TCAGGCAGGAAATATGGGGCTTATTTTGGCGGTAGATGGATTCGATATCAATCGCGGCTTCCAGTTTTCTACCTATGCCACCCAGGCGATCAGGGGAAGCATCTGTATTGTTATCGCGCAATCACGAACGGTAAAAACGCCGGAAAAGATTTGGAGCGTATGGATGAAAGTCCGGGAGGCGGAGAAAACCCTTCGGGTGTCACTCGGCCGGGAGCCGACGGTGCAAGAGATTATGGAAACCGCTCGGATCAACCAATCGGAATTTGAGGAAGCGAGGAGCGCCGGGCGAGCAATCACCTCTCTTGACACTCCGATAGGCGATGATGATGGTATGACATTGGGCGATCTTTTGGAGGCTCCGGACGATGATCCGTATGGGTCATCCGAACACGAGCGTCATGTCGCCTTGATCGAGGAGCTGTGTCAGACCCTTTCCGATAAGGAGCGCGAGGCGATCGAGCGTCGCTACGGGCTCAACGGCCATGAGCCTCAGGAAGATAGCGCGATAGCGAGCGCCATGGGATTGACTATCATGGGAGCGCAGGCTCAGTTGAGTCGCGCATTGCGAAAGCTCAAGCATGGCGCACATGGACTTGATGGCAATGTATGCTTGTAGGATTTTGGGATTCGTGAATACGGATCCCTATTTTTTTCGCTTCCCGTGGAATTTTTCGTGGATTTTAGGAAAATTATCAAGGCGCTACAATTGTAGTCAGGAAGCCCGCTATGACTGAGGGCGAGGGTGCACAAACTTAAAGCCGCAGGTGATCAATGCATCTGCGGCTTTCTCTTTTATTACAGCGCAATTACCTCCAAGTCATCCGGGACAAAAACTGTTCCGTTGTAGTATGTTTTAGCTTCTTTGGCGTAGGTTTGTTTTCGGTTACCGAATGTTGCCTTGTCTTCCGTGTGAATGAGAATCAGGCTCTTTGCGTTTGTCGCGACAGCGGCTTCGCAAGCATCTTTTACGGTTGAATGATGCATATCATGTGGCTTGAATCTCTCGCCATCTCGCTCGAGACAGAAGGCGTTATGGAGAAGATAGTCGGCATCCTTGCATAACTCGAAAAGACTTTCCTTATACGGCTCATCGCCGAGGCATACGATACTTTTTCCGTCCTCAAATTGAAGTCTGAATCCGTACTGCTCTTCTTTTTCGCTCTGGAGATCGAATGGCTTGATCTGCCACGAGCCGATAGTGATTTCTTCTCCCCCATCAACTGGATGAAAGATAATCTTATCGTCAAAAAGATTCGTTACTTTGTCTTTGAGGAAAATCGGTGCGATGTCGCGGATGATTCCGATAACACGCGCTGAAGCATAGATGGTCAGATCCTCGGCCTTTCCCTTCGCTATTTTTGCTCCGAGGAATCGGAGTATCCAGAATACACCGAAGAGGTGATCA
>CALMHZ010000028.1 GCA_937864125.1 uncultured bacterium | reverse complement strand
TCGGGAGTAGAAACGCGCGTTCTGTTCGGAGGCGATTTCAATATCCGGACAGGGCAGGTGCGCCAGGGGAAGAAGGAGTTCGTCTTCACGAACAAATTCACCGGCGGAAGCACTGTTCGCTGGATACCCCTCGAACGGATCGGGAAAGACCCTGAAAAACAAAAGCTAGAGCAGGCGCGCAAACGCCGCCAAGCCCAGAATGCCGCCAATCGTGCCACCGAAAACAGGGCACGCTGCAAAAAGCGCTGACCGAGCCATGTCGCGAGATCGACACCAAACCTCTCCGCCCGATACCGTGGCGTGTTACGGATAGGCTCCGGCGAGTCGGATGCATTCATTCCCTCTCGCCATCTTTATGATATAGCCCTCATGAGAGAAGTGACCCGCCCCTAGTAGGGGCTATAGGCTGCCTCCGCTTGTAGGTCCGCACAGGAGATAGACAATACGCGTTCATCACGGCGGCGAGCAACCCTGCCGTGGCATACCGAAGCTGGAAGTGCGTAACCAGCAAAATCCCCGCTCAAGCGTCAATGACACGCTTGAGCATTCCATTGAGAGCTTCAGCATGGAGCCTTCAAAGGAATGCGGGATGATCTTTCACAACCGAACATCAAGGAGACACAATGAAACTGTCTAAACTCGCGGAAAAAATGTCAAAGGAGGGGAAGCTCCCTCTGCTCAATTTCTCAAAAAAGGAGGGATGGGATGGTGGGTTGTTGTTCCAACACTTCATCCCGGTGAGAGAGGGAAAGTATCTCTTGTTCCGACTTCGGAATCCGTCGGAATATGGTTCTCCGTATGAAGCACTGGAGTACCAGTGGTCGTACGATGCAATCGAGGACCCAAATGCTTCATTTGTTCCGGAAGTCCTTGGTGTGGAGGAAGATCCCTATCTCACGGAGAATGGATTCTTCCACTTCCTCACCATCTCCGAAGAGCCGCTGGATTCGATGATTCTCGGAGAAAGGACTCCGTGCCTAGGGTCGATAGGAAATATACTTGTTCCTGACGGCGACCCCGAGTGGGTCGATGAACACGAATTTTTCCGATTCGCGCACTGGAAAACATAAGCCCTGTTGGCGACAATGGATAACATTCCTGCGTCGTCACATCTTTCAAGTTCTTGAAGATTCGAGAATTGGAAAGATGTTTCTTATACCCGATGCTCTTGCCGGACTCTCTCATTTGCGAAATACCAGAAAGAATAAAACCGCTCCGACCGGCGCACGGCCTTTGGTCATAAGGGGCGGAAGAGCATGGTACGCGCGATGCACGAGGGCGTTGCCATCGAGCAGAATCAGTTTTTTGGCTTGTCTTTCATGGTTCCAGCATACTTCCGCGCCATGATAAAGGCAAAATATTTCCCCTTGGGAAATCCGCTTTCCTAAGAGCAACAATGGTGTCCTCGGCCGGACTCGAACCGACAAGCTCCCATTAGAAGCGGGACAGTTTATCCATTAGCTTACGAGGACAAAAAAGCCGTCCGGCGAAGGACGGCATATATCGATACGAAAAACCGGATTTCACCGAGCATGCGTGGCGTGGAGCTTTCTCTCATATTCCTTGAGGAGCTCGCGTTGATCGGCGCTCGCCTTTTTGGCCACTTCGAGGAAAACCCGCTCTTTTTCCTCTTTCGGCGCATGGCGAAAAAACTCAGAAAATGAGTCTTTCTTCGCCTTGTTTTTCGAAAAAAAGCCGAATTTCATAGCATTTTTGAATCCTCAATAAGGTCCCGTTCGAGTTCGTCCCGAGTATATCTCGTTTTCACATAAAAATCAATATCCGCCGCATCATAGAAAATGTCCTCGTGGTCATTCGTCATGTTCTTCAATACCGCGTGTACGGATACCCTATCGCCGAACCCACCCTTCAGTTTCATCACATTTTCACGGGACAGAAAGAACGAATCGATGAATGCCTCCTTGGGGATATTTCTTCCCTCCACCACCTCGCGCTTTCTGGTAAAGTCCCATGCTATATCCGGCTCCTGATAGACATAGAAAATTTCCACTTTTCTGTCGCGTCCTATGGAACGCTCGATATTGCTTTTCGCCTTCTCATAATTCCTGAGCGTCCCGTCGACGACGACATTCAGCTTGTTATCGAGAACATGATCATATAATTTCTCCATCCCGAACGATATCGCCCGCTGAAAAAGATACGAGTTCCCACCACTATACTGCGGCAGCATGTCGCGTATCTCATCCGCATCGATACGGACGACATCTTTCCCAACCCGTTCGACAAGCCGTCTCGAAAATTCCGTTTTTCCAGCACCCGGGGATCCGGCCATGAATACCGAGACCGGCGACTCGACCGGATCGATATCCGCGACAAAGCGCGCGATGATTTCCTGTCGGTGCGCCTTCACCCATTCCCTCGCTTCATCGGCGATGATTTTTTCTTCCGAGGTCAAATTCATATCATCAGTATATCATTACAAAAAAATATTCCTGGGGCCCTCAAAAAAACCGACTCCGCAAGAAACCGCGGATGATCAGCGCTCCGAAGAAAGATCGATCGTTTCCTGGACATTCCACTCTCGCCGCTTCATATCCTGCATGATATCCGCGATGCCGCCCTGATTCTCGCCGTAGATCTTGAATGTCTGCTTGGATCCCTTCACGACGACGACCATCTCGAATGCCTTGCGGCTCAAGCGTTTCAGCTTCACGCTTTTCCCGCGCGCCTTCACATTCCCCTCGATGATGCCGGGAGCCGTTTCGATTCCGATCTTGCGGAGGGCCTTCAGTATGTCTCGAGCACCCTCGATCACCGTCGTATGCCCGCCCCGCTCATTGATATGCATCCGTCCCATTGTTTCGAAATATCGGTTAAGGAGCGAACCGCAGGGGGATACGGAGCTCGTCAGCGTTTTCGGGGAGACCGGAGGGATTGTCCTTTTCCAAGACGAGCGTTCCGGTCGCGGTTTCAGGCGTGACAAAGGGAATCGTCGCTTCGAATGGAACAAACTCGGTCGTCATCCATTCACCCAGCGCC
>CALMHZ010000027.1 GCA_937864125.1 uncultured bacterium | reverse complement strand
CCGAGGCTTTTCGAGGCGGTGGCGAGACTGATTCATTCAGTTTCCGATCGAAAAAGGTTCGTGCAAAGTGTATGATTCCGAACAAGTTACTGCTGGTGCCCCGAGAGGGAATCGAACCCCCATCCACGGTTCCGAAGACCGGTACTCTATCCGTTGAGCTATCGAGGCGCTATGAGCCACTTCTCTTTGTAGCTTGAAATTTGATCCGCGTCAATTATTTCTTTCCTCCGCCTAAAGCGGGCTGCTTTCACCACAGTATAGCACTTTTTGCATCGTCGCACACAGGATCCCCGGGAGGTCATCATCGCTCCCTTGCTTTCTTTTGACAATCCTTCATTTTTTCTGTACCTTGAGAAGTGCCCTTCGGGCGTTGTTTTTTTTGGGTTGTCTGGGTCGTTAGCTCAGTTGGTAGAGCAGTGGCCTCTTAAGCCAACGGTCGCAGGTTCGAATCCTGCACGACCCACCAGCTTGCCCTTGTAGCTCAATGGATAGAGCAGGGGTCTTCTAAGCCCTTGATGCAGGTTCGATTCCTGCCGAGGGCACAAGAAAAAAAAGCTGTCGTTCCCAGAGGGGTGACTATCGTTCAATGGCAGGACAATGGTTTGTGGTACCATGAATGAGGGTTCGATTCCCTCTAGTCACCCCTGTGGGCGCGCCATGGCGTGTATCCTTCGCGGATCTGAAAGGGCCAGAAATCCTCAGTTGCATATATTGACAAACAGCGCGCGGTAGATTACGATAGTATTTCCTCAAGGCGGCGTGAAAAGCGGTAGCACTCTGGAAATAAAGTTTCTTTTCAGAATGCTGCTTCCTTCCATGCTCCCGCGAGGGGCCTCATGTATTATCCCTTCGCTCGTTTTTCTCTCCGAGAAAAACAACTGCTTCATTTCAACCATAAGCTCTCTTACTCGCTACCGCGAGCACACAAACTTTTTGAGCTTTTAGAAATCAAGTATTTCCGCAAGGGGGAAGTGGTCGTTATTTCACAAAAGAATACAAAGGGAGGAAGCAACCCTCAACATGCTTCACCCGACCTCAAACAAGGCGGCAAAGAGAAGCCTAGACATCGATGACTTCGCATACCGAAAAACTCGTGGAGAACATACCACAATTTTTCATCGAAAAGAAAGTTGTTCCACGCGAAGATTTGCATCGATCAAGCAAGGATTTCCCGCATCACCTTCCCTCCCAGATCACATCCTGGTGCGGAAAAAACAATATTTGTCCCAAGCAATCCCTACCCTTCCACATGAGTAAGAATCAAAGATTCTACTCGAAAAATTTTTCACGAATACTCGTGAAAATTACAAAGACCTTTAGGCGGCAGCGGCCCTTTCCCTCGGAAATTTCTGGCGAATATTTCGAGGGATTTTTTTATTCCTCAAAGCCGAACCACCCCCTCCTCCCCGAAAACCTTCTCATCATTATAAAATTCCGGTGTCTCCACTTCCACCGGGTATAGCCAAAGAAAAACCTGCTATGGAAGCGGCGCGGAAGGAGAACTTTGAGCACCAGCTGCTTCGTATCTCTTTTTTCGCCACTTGTCCACCTCCAAGGAAAGCCGGAAGAAAATCACCGCCATGGCGATCACGGAAAAAAGCAATCGCGCCGGCGGAAGCCCTTCGGGATTCGTCAAATACAAGCCCCACATCTCCGGAATCGGTTCTGATCCGATTGGATTTTCATTGTTGAGATACGCTCGTACGACGAGAAGAAAATAGGCAAGAAATCCGAAGCGAAGATATTTTCGCCATCTCTGCGGTCCGATCCAAAGCATCGCCTTATTATTGGAAATAAGCGCCATGCCCGTAAAAATCACCATGGACAACAGCCCAAGAAGAATATCGCTGGTAAAAAAGTTCTCAAAAAATCCGAAAAAATAGCGTTCCGGCCGCACTATGGCTAAAAGTACGCAATAAAAAAGCGCCGCGAAATACCCCACCAACCCGAAATATTTTCGGTACACAACCTTGCTGTCGAGAAAGTTGAAATAGTATCCGAAAGATGAAAGGGAAAGGGAAATGCCAAGGAACAGGTTAGACACTCCCGCGATAACTTTTGCGAAGGAGGTCAAGTGAAATCCGGAATCGAGGATGGTCACATATACCGCATAAAAAAGGAAAGCAGGAACGGCCATGAGCACCGTATTCTTCCATAATCTCGTTTCCAAGGACTCTGTCTGCAGAGCGTCTCCCATATAGTGATGATGTCAAAACAATCAGCGGTGATTCTCCTTCTCGCGAGCGGGATAATCCAGATAGGCGATGAGCTGCAAGATAAGGTACCCCAAGAAGACATACACGAAGAGCGCGAAAAGCGTCGTAAAGTCGAATACGAAGCCCTCGATCCGTGAAGCGGGGAAGATGCCCCGAAAGGGGGCGACCAAAGGGGCGGACATGTCATATATCCAATTGACGAAAGGGGTCTTCGGGTTGGCTCCGAAGAGTCGCAGGAAAAACCGAAGCCCCAAGAAAAATTCTATCGCTCCGATTATCAGACTTGCGAGCATCGAGATGGGAGTGAACATATGAAAAGTATGTTATGGATGCCTTTTTATACACATTTTCTCTTTTATCCTACTTCTTTTTCCAGAAAAAATCCAGGACTCGTGCTTATTTACCCATTTTTTTATAAAAAACAAGTACCCATAAACGATCAGGAAAAGTCTGCCTCCCCCGATTTATTTTCCGCCCATCTTGAGCACATCGATCACCTTGCCATTGATAACGAAGTTGTCGGCTTCCGTGAGGAAGATCGGCTTATGCTTCTTGTCGCTCGATTCCGGAAGGAGGACGATGTTCTTGCCATCCACCGTGCGATAGGTCTTGACGGTCGCCAGGCCATCGATCGCGACCAAGACCTTGTCGCCATTGTCGTAATGGTTCCACGAAGAATCCACGAGAATGAAATCGCCGCTCTGTATCGTCTTGCCATTCACCTTCGCCTTGTTCATGGATGTCCCCGAGACCTGGATCGCAAAAACGCTCCGCGCATTCCGCACGATGCTCTTTGAAACCTTGAGGTATCCTTCGATGTACTGATCCGCGAACATAGTCGCGGCTCCCGCGTTCGCCATCCCGAATACCGGCACATCGAGGAAATCCCGGCTCGTGACCCCCTTGAGCTTGATACCCCGATCCTCGCTCGTCCGTTCGATATACCCCTTCTCCTCAAGCTCGTTCAAGTAGAGGAAGAAGCTCCGGAGGCTTTTCAACTTGAGCCCCAGACGGCCTGACTCCACCTGGATTTCGCGCACCGTCGGCATCTCATTATTTGCCGAGAAAAACTCCTTGATCGCCTGCAACACGATCTTCTGCTTCGGCGTCAGTATTTCCATATCCATTTCTTATTGTTTACTCTTCTTTCACTATCCATTATATATCGACAGGAAAATCTGTCAAACAACCCTTAGGAAAAACGAAAAACACCCATTATGGGTGTTTTTCAAGATTCACAATCTTTTGTGGTTGGTCCTCGCTCGCCTTGCGACAAGCAGTTCTTTGAGAAGGTATCGTACCGATAGATCGATACGATCGACCTTCGTTGGTTCCAGACTTCCCTTGCGAGAAATCTGGCACCCACCGTTTACTCCCTAGAAAGGAGGTGATTCATCCACAGCTTCCGCTACGGATGCCTTGTTACGACTTCACCCTTATCACTAACCCCACCGTAGTCCCCGATTTGACACGGGGCCTTTTGGTGTTGCCAGCTCTCTTGGTGTGACGGGCGGTGAGTACAAGATCCGAGAACGTATTCACCGTGACGTTGCTGATTCACGATTACTAGTGATTCCAGCTTCATGAAGGCGAGTTGCAGCCTTCAATCCGAACTGAGGCGAGTTTTATGGGATTAGCTCCGTCTCGCGACTTTGCAACCCTTTGTACCTCGCCATTGTAGCACGTGTGTAGCCCAGGGCGTCAGAGGGCCATGCTGATCTGACGTCATCCCCGCCTTCCTCCCAGCCCTTATCTTTCGAATTTTTCAAAAAATAAGGGCTGGGCAGTCTGAAGTGACATATAAAACACTTCATAGGGGTTGCGCTCGTTTCCCGACTGAACGGAACATCTTACGACACGAGCTGACGACGACCATGCAGCACCTGGTCTTACACCCTCGAAGGAAGGTCTATTTCTAGACTTTGCAGTAAGATTTCAAGCCCTGGTAAGGTTCCTCGCTTATCGTCGAATTAAACCACATGCTCCACCACTTGTGCGGATCCCCGTCTATTCCTTTGAGTTTTAATCTTGCGATCGTACTTCCCAGGCGGCATACTTAACGCGTTAGCTACGGCACGGAAGGGGTCGATTCCTCCCGCACCTAGTATGCATCGTTTAGGGCGTGGACTACTGGGGTATCTAATCCCATTCGCTACCCACGCTTTCGCAGCTCAGCGTCAGAAAAGTGCCAATCAGTTGCCTTCGCCTTTGGTGTTCCTTACGATATCAACGCATTTCACTACTACACCGTAAATTCCACTGATCTCTCACTATCTCGAGGCGTACCGTTTCGAATGCCTGTCCTCGGTTGAGCCGAGGGATTTGACATCCGACTAATATGCCCGCCTACCTGCCCTTTACGCCCAATAAATCCGGATAACGCTCGGGGTCTCTGTATTACCGCTACTGCTGGCACAGAGTTAGTAACCCCTTATTCCTTAGGTACTCTCATCGAAATTGCTCCCTAAGAAAAGCAGTTTACAACCCGAAGGCCTTCTTCCTGCACGCGGCGTCGCTCCATCAGACTTTCGTCCATTGTGGAATATTCTCGACTGCAGCCACCCGTAGGTGTTTGGCCAGTGTCTCAGTGCCAATGTTGGGGGCCATGCTCTCACACCCCCTACCCGTCATAGCCTTGGTAAGCCATTACCTTACCAACTAGCTGATAGGACGCAGGCTTCTCTCGAAGCGATAAATCTTTGCTCCGTAGAGCACATCGCGTATTGTCACGGATTTCTCCGAGTTATTCGCGACTTCGAGGTAAATTCCTACGCGTTCCGAACCCGTTTGCCAAGGGTCTAAACCCTTTCGACTTGCATGCCTTATCCACGCCGCCAGCGTTCATCCTGAGCCAGGATCAAACTCTCAATAAAGAGAGAAGCCTATCCGAAGATAGTCTCCTCCCGGGCAGAACACTCCGAAGAATGTCCTGCAAAGCTTCTTATCCTTCTCAAAGAAATTTAGGACCAACCACAAAAAATTGTGATTTGTTTATAGGTTGTCAATGTGCGCAAATACAGTAAAAAAGAAGCAGTACTTCCTTAGACTGCTTAGCTAGTATAGAGGGGTATGATTGAGCTGTCAAGTCACGGCGGTTCTGGCGCCCCTCGGAAGGAAACCCTCGTACTTCCCATCTGAAAAATCCTTATAAAATGGCTAGCGCAAGCGCTTATTCATAAAGACAAGCAAGAGAATCGGCACGGAAAGCCACAGTATATGCGCGAGCGGTTGTCCGAAAAAGTCAAAGAGAAGCGGGAATGGCGACGAAGCCAGAAGTTTTTTCGGGAGCAGTGTCACGGATACGCTTACCACCATGCCGACGACAAGCACGCTCATCACGAACATTCTCCAAAAAACATCATAGGAAGAATTCGGGATATGCAGATCGAACAAGTGCTCATCTATGAAAGTCAGGAAAATCAACAATCCGCCGAAGGCCAGTATTTCGGCGTAGGGAGAGGCTGACATATCGTGTATCGGCAGCACCTTCGTAAAGGCGAGCGCGATATAGATATTGATGAAGATATTCACGAGCTTATTGCGTCCGAACAAGAAGCCGGCCGCCACGCTTATCCCGAGAAAAAGCAGCAGGAACGAAAGCATTCCGGCGATGTCTTTTGAAAGCTCGATACTCGGGAGAAACGCAAGGACATCGGGCATAAAAAGCATGGGAAGAAAATGAAGCTTTTTTAGTGTACACTAGGAAGAAAGGGCTTGTCAAAAAGAATTTTCAAGAATTTCAGGACATGCTATACTCATCTTTATACGCACATCATTTGACTCGCCCCCCCTTATGCATCTCGACACTCTGCGATCTTTTCTTTCCTGGACGCTCATAGCGCTGTTTCTTGTCACCACCGCCGCTGTCCTCTTTTTCACTTTCGGGTATCGATTCAATTTCGAGCGCGGCATCTTCATCTATACGGGATCCGTGACTATAAAGTCCAACCCCAGGGCCGTACAAATCCTTCTCGATGGCGTGACCGTCCCGAACGGCAACCTCAATATCATCAATCAGTCCATACATGTGGCCGGCATCCAGCCGGGCGAGCACTTTTTGCGAGTAGAGGCCGATGGATTCATTCCCTGGGAGAAAAAAATCACGGTAGAAAGCGGCATCTCGACGGAATTTTGGAACATCATCCTTCCCCGCAAAGAATACAAGCAATCCGTCCTCTCCTCCGACGCATACGCCAAGGCATTCGTGTCTCCGAGCGAAGGGAGCGTATTTCTTACCGGAGAAAAGGATGGGAAATCATTCATCAAGACGGTCGACAAAACCTCTCACGAAAGCGCCCTCATTTTCGAAAGCGAGCGATATACCTTTCCCATCGATACGAGCGAGAACATCGAAATCTCCTGGTCGGACAAGAGGCATATTCTTGTTCCGGCGCTCTCCAAAGATACTCCTACCATCCTTATCATAAACACGCTCACCCAGGAAGTGACCGACCTTATGGAGATCGCTCCGATCCCTGCTCCGTCCTTTGCCCGCTTTCACCCGACGGATGAAGGGGCGTTCTTTGTCCTCTCGGATTCTTCAAACTTATTCTTGATTCGGCCCGAGGAAGAAGATGCGGAAAAAAGAGCAACCTTGCTCGCTTCCGGCATCTCAGCCTATGACCTTTCGCCGAAATATCTCTACACTCTCGAAAAGGAAAGCGGCATCGTCTATCGATCGGCGTTCGGAAACGAAGATGAGTTCAGCCAAGATCCCGTCACCCTTCCCCTCCCGGCGATACAAGATGCCAAGAGTCCCTTGCTCACCGTATACGACGAAAAACGCATCGCGGTCTATGACCCTTCGGGCGAAGGCGTCCTCTATAACGACAGCGGCGAGCGGAATCCGGACATCGTATCGCTCGGATCGAATATCGAAGGGGTTCAATTTTCCAATGACGGGAAAAAGCTTCTTTTCTTTTCCGATACCGATGCCAAAGTCCTCCTCACCCGCGACTGGGAGGTGCAGCCGGCGCGAAAAACGGGCGATATCATCCAGGTCGCGCGATTCTCATCCCCCCTCTCCTCCGCCCAGTGGACCGAGGACTACGAGCATATCATTTTCGGCATCGACAAAGAGGTGAAAATAGCCGAGCTCGATTCTCGCGACCGAAGACAGATCGAAACCCTTTTCGCTCTCCCTGATTCCCGGAAATTGATTCAGGTGCTTCCCTCCTTCGAGGATAACAAGATATACCTTCTCACTAAAGATATAAATAATACGGCTTATTTATCATCTTTTCTCTTTCCCGAAGAAGTTTCTCTTTTCGGCGGGGGTGGCTAAAAATGCCAATAAGGAGTACAACAGAAATACACAATACAAAAAATATGCTAAGCGACGAGGCGAGAGCGCGCACCATCTGTGATCACGGGACCTACAATCTCATGCTTTCCCAGCTCTACAAAGAAGGGTTGTATGAGTCACAACGAAACCGTATTGCCGATTCCTACAAAGAAGAGCTGCGGGCCGCACATCCATTTTCTCCCTATGAATGGGAAATGTTCACCGTGCTCGAGCTCTATGATACGATGACGCTGCGTCACTCCCTGCGGGTATTCGCTCTCATCGCGGAAAAAATAGAAAGCAAGCGTCCCCTTGGATATTTCCTACGAAGCTATCTTGCGAAGGAGTCGATCAGCAAAGACGATGTGTATCGCGCCGCGCTCTTTCATGATATCGGAAAAACCTCTCTTCCGAAGGAAATCCTCCACGATGAGACTTCCGACAAAGACTGGCTTCTTCTGGCAAAGGTTTTCCTGACTGCCCGACAATACGAGGCCGTATGCGAACTGCTAGGGAAACATTCGAAGCTTCGCGCGAAAGACATCATCCCTTTTTCCTATACCCTCACGAAAGAGTCAATAGAAAGCTTTCAGCGCATGGGGATCGATCCCTATCAGCCGCTCGGAACCCTGCTCGCCGAGCACGCCGGCATCTCCGGAGAAATTCTTCGCTCTTATCATTTTTCCACTTCCGCTGAAATCGCGGAAAATCACCATAACACGCCCTTGCACAAGCATCTGCGCAAGGCGAGCATCTCCTCATTCCGAGCGTGCTCCATTCTCCGCGTAGCGGATATCTTCGATGCTATCTTGCACCGCCGATCATACAAGCGCGCAAGCACCCATATCCGGGCCTTGGAGGAAATAGAAAGCGAAGCTACCGTGCACGGGTTCATAGAAAACAAGCTCGCCCACTTATGGATAGCGGACGAGCTCTCGATCAAAACATGATCATCGCGACGAACAGGCTTTTCACTTTTTCGGACAAACACTAAAAACGATACAAAGGAGAGACGGGACGGGAATCCTTCGTAGGCTCTGGCTTTCTTGCCGGTGATGAAGGCGCATCCCGCTCCGACTGACCGCTCGCGCGTTTGCCTTCGCCTCGTTTCGAAGCCCCGCCGTGCTTTACATCGTCATATTCTGTCCCAAACCGCTCGTTTGTATACTGATCCGCTCTCCCCGATGTACTTCGGGGAGAATCGCTTCTAGCACCTTCATCTGCCGGAGTATCCACGGGTATATATCGCGGATTGCTTTCTTGCGAAGCGCGGTTTCGATAGCTGTCCGGGGATGATTGCGCCGCAAGGAATTTCTCGAGCGAAACTTCCCGCAGTGGATTAGGAATATGCTTGGCCTGCGAAAACTTCCCGCCTTCCATCTTCCTGACAAACGAAGAAAGCTCGTCTCTCGCTATCTTACTCAGTCCGTACGCATCTCCCTTATGTTTTGCAAGATATTCATTATCGGATATCTCGAGCTTGTTGAGCGAATCGAGCGCAATCCTCAATACATTCGTGTTTCGATCTTCGATCGAGCGGTATGTCTGAAGCGATGCCCTATCGAAATTCCTCTTGAAATTGACTATTTCACGAGAGACATTGTTTATATATCGGTCGCCATCTCGCTCTTGGTTGCGCGCGTCCTGTTCCTGCTGCCGAAGGACTTGCCGCATAGCCATCTCTCTTTGCCGATCCTGCTGTTCCAGCTTCCGGATACTTTGATCGAAGACTTTTCTCGGCGATCGGACGATATCCCGGCCCGCTCTTTTGATTTCCTGACTGACTGTTTGCCCCATCGATTCGATTACCCCATCGAATATTCCTTTTTTCTCTTGATGGCGATTTTGTGCAGTATAACGGCCATCATTGGCGTATCCCTCTTCTGGCAAGGCCGACAAGCCCGCAATCAAAGCAAGTCCTGCAAGAAATTTTTTTCCGCCAGGGATGCCCTCAAGCCTCCTCATCATCCACGCGGAAGCGCCATCTGAGAAAGAAGCACCCTCTTTCCTGTGGGTCTCCCCTGGTTGCCCTTCTCCACTCTCCGCCCTCATCAATTCCTCGCGGATCATAGTCCGCTGAGCGATCACCTGTTCTTGAAATCGCTCTTGCGCCTCTCGGGCATGCTTCCGCTCGCCCTCGGCGACCAAATTCGCGGCAAGATCGAGTATCTCCTCCCGGGACATCTCTCGAGATAGGGTATTTTCCGATATTCCCTGCTCTGGCATCGCGTTTGTTATCACGCTTTCCTCAGATCTCCCAACGAAAGATACCTCGCTCGTGTCATCCTCCGGAGGGGGAGTTTCTTGTTTTGGCGGGAGAGGGGTGGATTCAAAGTGAAGCATAGGTATGAAAATTATTTGTACTCACGCCTGAGCGAGGAGGGTCCGGAAGTATTCGCGCTCATTCTCAAGCACTTTTTCGAGCTTTTCCTGATCAGTTCCGCAATCGATCCGGGTCCGCAAATCATGCGTGAAAAAATCGAGCATCTCGATATCGTCTTCGAAGATGCTCACGAAAACCGACTGCATCCGCTCGCCACCTTGCGCCAAACGATCAAGCCACAATGACCGATCCTCCTGGGAAAGATGAGCGGAATCGAAAATAGCTTGAATTTTTTCCGGGAGTGTTTCCATATTCAAAATTATACCACAAAAGAATGCCGCATAAAATCTCGTTGGAATCGAGAAGGACAGGTTCTTGAAAAATCGCGCCTCTATCGATCGGAAAACGGAAAGCTCCGGCAATTGCCGGAGCTTGAAGAAAAATATATCGCTCAAAAAGATACGACTAGCGCTTCGCCCACTGCGGAGCCCGGCGGGCTTTCTTGAGTCCCGGCTTCTTGCGCTCGACGGCGCGCGCGTCCCGCGTCAGCAAATGATTGGCACGAAGCGTCGAGCGAAGCGCCTCATCGTGCTTGAGCAAGGCGCGAGCGACTCCGAGGCGCACGGCTTCCGCCTGCGCGTTCACGCCACCGCCACGGATGGTAGCGGAAATCTGAAAGGTCTCCTCAAGCCCCGTTATACTCAAAGGAAATACGGGAACAGGATGCATAGATACGGGAAAGTACACTTCGATGGACTTCTTGTTCATGCTGTGACCGATGCCTGCGTTTTCCTTCTCGGTGTACAGGCGCACCTGGGCGACAGCGGTTTTTCTCCGTCCGACCGCGTACAAATACTTCCCCGTCCGTTTTTTCGGACCTTCGACTTTCTTTTCAACAAGAGTGGATTTCTTCGTCGTCGCCATAAGAGTACAAAATTATTCGTGAGTGACATGAATCGCCTTGTGCGGGTGCTTCGGTCCCTTGTACAGGAGGAGGCGCGTCAGCATGCGATCACGGAGAGAGTTTTTCGGAAGCATCCCATAGAGCGCACCTTCGAGGATTTTCCGGGAATCTTTTTTCATCTGATCCTTAAGGGCGATGGTCCGTATGCCCCCCGGATATCCCGTGAAATGATGGTAGAGCTTCCCCTCGCGCTTGTTTCCGGTCACCTGGATGCCGTCGGTATTGATGACCACCACGAAATCTCCTCCGTCTATGTGCGGGGTATAATCAACCTTGACTTTTCCGGAAAGAACCCCGGCGATTTCCGTCGCCAACCTCCCCAGGACTTTCCCCTGGGCGTCAAATATATGATATTTTCGATGTATCGCTTGCGCCATAACAATGTCTAGACAAATTCAATAATCGCCATTCGAGCCCCATCTCCCTTTCGCGCCTGCAGTTTCACCACGCGCGTGTAGCCGCTCTCCCGCATCGAGAAACGGGAAACAAAATCAGGGGAAGAAAGCTTTTTCACGGCCACCAATGGCAGCCGCTTGCGCAGATCCCGTATCATGCTGATTTTCCTGGTCTCATCCGACTGCGCGAGCTTTGCCTTATTGACCAGCTGATCGATGTGGAGCTTGACTTCTTTCGCCTTCGCTTCGGTCGTCTCTATGTGCTCATGAAGAATCAGACTTCCGAATAATGTCTTCAGAAGCGCTCGGCGCTGGTTTCTCGTTCGAGAGAGGATACGACCTGTTTTTCTATGATTCATACGACACGGAGACAAAGCATGATTTATTCTTCTTTCGCGGCTTTCTTCGAAGATTTCTTGGCAGCTTTCTTCGGAGCTTCAGCCCCGGCCTCTTCCTCTTCGCTCGGAAGATTTTCCATGCGCAGCGAAGAGAATTGACTTACCAGAATGTCTATCGATTTCGCGAAGGCGACTTCCGGAGTGATGCTTCCGTCGGTAATGACCTCGATCGATACCCGGTCATAATCGGTCCGCTTGCCGACACGCATGTTTTCCACCTCATAGTTCACTCGACGGATAGGCGTATAGATGGAGTCAAGAGCTATCATCCCGATCTCCCGCTCTTCCCCATCACGGGCCTCGATAGGGACATATCCGATACCTTTTCCTATTTCAAGCTCCAACTCGAACTCCGCTTTCTTGTCGGTGAGGGTCGCGATCTTATGATCGAGATTGACGATTTCGACCGAGGAAGGAGCTTTGATATCTGCGGCTGTCACTTCGCCTTCGCCTTTGGCCTTGATGGTTACCTTGACGACATCATCGCCATGCAGACGAAAACGCAATTGCTTGAGGTTGAGGAGGATCTGCACCACATCTTCCATGACGCCAGGAATAGTCGAGAACTCATGCGACACCCCCTTTATCTTCACGGACTGCGCGGCCGCCCCATCAAGTGACGAAAGAAGCACTCGGCGGATAGCATTTCCCAAAGTGGCCCCATACCCAGGATAGCATCCGAGTATTTCGAACTTCGAGTGATTTTCTCCGATCGAGGTCACCTTAGGCTGTTGTGGTGAAGAAATCATAGGCTTGCTTCAGAGATTCCGATGACCGTTTCCGGCATCGTCATCGCTGCTTTGCGATTTAATTATTTCGAATAATATTCTACGACGAGCTGGGGATCGACATTGACCTCGACATCATTGCGAGCCGGGAGGGAAACGACTTTACCCTCTAGTTTTTCGACATCCAACGAAAGCCATGCGGGAGTACCTTGCTTGTTTCGTATCGTTTCGGACAGATTTTTAAAATAATTCTTCTCTTTCTTCCCGGGCTTCACCGTGATGATATCGCCTACGCTGATTTCAAAAGACGGTATGTCCATCCGCTTTCCATTGACTGAAAAACACTTATGGGAGACAAGCTGCCTTGCCAGAGCGCGGGATGAGGCGAAGCCGAGGCGATACACGGTATTGTCCAATCGCCGCTCGAGCCGTCCGAGGAGTTCATTGCCCACGATGCCTTTTCGCTTTTTCACCTCTTCGAAGTGATTGCGGAATTGCCGTTCCATGACGCCATAGATACGCTTGATCTTCTGCTTCATGGCCAATTGACGGCCATATTCGCTGAGTGATCGTTTTTTTGCAGCACCATGGACACCTGGCGGCGTCGGGCGTCGGGCGATCGCGCACTTCGGAGAAAAACAACGCTCCCCTTTGAGGAAAAGCTTTTCCCCCGCGCGACGGCACAATCTGCATTTGTCCATTATCTTTGCCATAGTATTTCGCTATTAGATCCGTCTTGGGCGTTTCGGACGACATCCATTGTGCGGGATGGAAGTGATATCTTTTATTGAAAGAAGGGAGAATCCGTTATTGGACAGAGCTCTCACGGAAGCCTCCCGACCGCTTCCCACACCCTTTACAAAAACATCGAGCTCCTGCAATCCGTACTTTTTCACTTTTTCGGTCACATCGGCGACAACCTGGGTCGCGGCGTACGGAGTGGACTTTTTGGCACCTTTGAATCCGAGATGGCCCGAGCTTGACCAACCGAGCACGGCCCCGTTCTGGTCGGTAAGGGTGACGATGGTATTATTATACGTGCACTGCACGCTCGCGCGCCCACGAAAAACCTGGCGCTTGCTTTTCTTGCCTCGCTTTTTGGCAGTATCGGCCGCTACTCCCGCATCCAAAGCGGAATCTTCAGGAGAAACCTTTGGCACTGATTCTTTTTTTACTTCATCGGTCATAGAGAATGCTCAATATCATCTGACTTCCCGGCTTATGTCTTCTCGCCTGCCTTGCGACGACCGCTTCCCATCGTCTTTCGCACATTGCCTCGCACCGTCCGGGTATTGGTTTTCGTGCGCTGCCCTCTGGAAGGAAGGCCTTTCTGGTGTCTTGTTCCCCGATAGCAGCTCACTTCCTTCAGGCGCTTGATGTTCATCTTGACCTGGTGCCGCAGCTCTCCTTCCACGCGGTATTTCTTCTCGATCGCCTCGCGCAATTGATTCGCGTCATTGGCGGGAAGATCCTTGGTGCGGATATTCGGATCGATCTCCAGAGAGCTCAATATTTTCCGGCTCGTAGTAAGTCCGATGCCATAAATATAAGTAAGGGATATTTCTATCCGCTTTTCATCTGGAATATTGACACCCGCGATTCTGACCATAGTGTTGTAATGCTTGAAAAAAATATCTGCCGTTATCTACCCTTGGCGCTGTTTGTGCTTCGGGGTGACACAGATGACATATATTTTCTGGCGCCGTTTCACGATCTTACAGTGGGCGCAGATTTTTTTGACTGATGCTCTTACTTTCATAGCTATTTTCCGCTCAATCGTCAAATATGATACCGCTTTGTATTACTTCAGCCTCTGCACGATCCTTCCCTTGGACAAGTCATAGGGGCTCATCTCTATGATAACCTTATCACCTTGCAAGAGCCGGATATAATGTACGCGCATCTTTCCTGAAATATGTCCGAGAACATCATGACCGCTTGTCAATCGTATTTTAAATGTCGCGCTGGGAAGTGATTCTATCACTGTCCCCTCCATTCGTATTACCTCCTTCGTGTTTGCCATAGATGCAACGATTTTTTAAGCTTTACTATTTTTGATCAGAAAAGACAATGCAAAAAACAGAGAGCTCTTCCGCCGGAGATAATCAATCCTCATTCATGCAAACTATCCTGCGTCGCCTCTGTCCCGAAGGATAAGCGCTTTTTTTCCATGTGAAGTATATTGTATTAGACCTTTCAAATTTTGTCAAACCACGGTCTTCACCCGGCCCCCTGTCCCTTCGATGCCAGGAGGGTATCACCCGCATATTCTTCATCCCTCTCCCCCTCCTTCTTGCTTATTTTCCGAACCGCCTCTCTCGCTTCGAGTACTCGACTATCGCTTTCCTAAAGGATTCTTTCCCAAAATCCGGGTACCATTTTTCAGAAAAAAAGAGCTGGGCATCGGCGATATCCCACATGAGAAACCCGGAAGAAAGATGCGCACCGCCGCCCGTACGGATAAGAAAGTCCACGGCAGGCAGCTCGCTTGTCATGAGGGCCGACTTGATCCATGCCTCATTCACCTCCTGAGTCGGCAGATTCAGTTCGGACGCCTTCTGAAAGGCCTGGACCATATCATCCTTTCCGCTATACGCAAGAAAGAAATTGAGGGCGGAAGCGTCATGGTGCTTTGTCTCCTCCTCGATTTTCATAAGCAGCGCCTCAAGGGAGGCCGGAAATCGACCCTTCCATCGACCGATGCACCGCACCTTTACGCGATGACGAAATATCTCTTCGGCATCGAGCAAGGATCGGAAGTGGTTCTCATATATCCGAAAAAGCTCCAGCTTCTCTCTCGCCGGACGCTTCACGAGATTCTCCATGGATGAACCCCAAAAAGAAAGCTCGGTAATGCCGATATTCCTCGCCTCCTCGATGATGGCTTCCGTGTTTTTCGCTCCCTCCTCGTGACCCTGCCACGGGGAATGCCCCCGCTCTTTCGCCCAACGCCGGTTTCCATCCGGGATGATCGCGACATGCCGCGGAATATTCTGTATCACTTCCATGCTCTTGATATCAATAATCAAATCATTTCCCATCCCTCACCCCACGCCGCTTCAATACTCTCGTTTCCCCAGGTAATCGGCAATCGAAAAAAAGAACTCGCTCGACTCCCTCTCAAGGCCGAGCTCCTTGGGGCGAAAGGCCGCCCTTCCCTCCTCTACCAGCCGAAACACCATCGCCTGGCAATACCGCAGCGACCCGGTCTCCCGTATGATTTCACGAAACACCTCCCTGTCAGCCGCGGAAAGCGATGGTCCTTTCAAGAGGATACCCTCAAGAGCCTTCCCTTGAACGCGCGTCCCCTCGCTTAAGGCGCGCGAAACAAGCAGCGTCCGCTTCCCCTCTTTGATGTCGGAACCAACCGGCTTTCCCAGTTTCTCTTCCGCGCCGAACACCCCCAAAATATCATCACGGATCTGAAAAGCGGTCCCGATGGGGATCGCATACCGGGAAAACATCCGGATCACTTCTTCTGATGCGCCCGCAAGAGAGGCGCCGATATGCATCGGCCCCTCCACGGTATATTTCGCCGTCTTATTCTGATACATTCGGATGATCTCGCTCTCCGTGGAAGATTTCTTATACCCCATATAGATGTCCTGTCCTTGGCCGATGACGGTGGAAGAAACGATTCCCTGAAGCCGGGTGAGAGATTGGAGCACGCGCTTTTCCGGAAAACCGGACCGAAACAAGATGTCATTGCCGAACGCCATGAGCATATCCCCCATGATGAGCGCGATCGACACGCCGAAATGGTCGCTCTCCGTCTCTCCGAAATGGTGCTTCCCGATAGCGGCATACTGCCGATGCAAAGTCGGAATCCCGTGCCGCATATCATCATGATCGATGATATCGTCATGGACAAGGAGGAAAAGATGAAGAAACTCGACCGCCATGGAGGTGGTCAGCATACGATCGAGGTCTTTCCCTCCGCACGCGAGATAGGCATAATACATAAACGCGGGTCGAAGACGCTTCCCTCCCGCGAGCGCGAGGCCCTTCACCGCAAGCAAGGCCTCTTCTATAAGAGCGTCTTCCTTGCGCGATTGCTCGATCACGCTATCAAAATACGCGGCGATCCTCGGATCAATACGCGCCTTGAAGCCTTCCAGTTCAGTCGAAATATCCATGATTCTCATACTACCCGTCCCACCAAGAAAAGGGAAGGCTGTTCTTGTTAACAAAAAGATTTCCTACGCCGAGACCCGTCTCGCTCAAAACGCGAGAAATTCTTCGAACTTCTTGTAAAGCGCGAGCGTGGCCTCGAGGTCACGGGCATTGTATCGGGCGATATCCTGGTAACGCCCCTCCTTGAAAAGAAGCGCGACATCATCGCCGGAGACTCCTTGCGCCTTCGGGCTCTCGATGCCGAACGCGCGCGCCCAGAGATGAAGGCTTCCCTTGCGGCGGAGCGCACCGTAAAAAGAAAGCTGATCAAGGAGATCTATATGCCTCGCGTTGCCCGGCTGGTAGTTGAGGTATCGGTTCGCCATCAGATTTTTCGAAGGACGGATACCATGAATGGCCGAGCGGACCATAAGGAAGGGCACATCGAACCCGCGACCATTGAAGGTGACGAAGGTGTCGTACTTTTCGGTGATAGCCCAAAACTTTTCCAGCATCGCCTTCTCGGAAAGAGGCTCATATTTATAGGCTCCCTCGTCGAACGCTCCTTTTTTGTCTCCAGGAGACTGAAAATACACCGCGCCTTTGTTTTTCTCCCCGTCAAGAACGCCGATAGCGACGATCTCTCCGGTAAGCGGCGAAAAACCGAGCCCCTCCTTCACATCGGTGAGAAGCGCCTTGTACCCTTCGCCATTTTCCGCATCCCGCTTGATCCAACGAGTAAGAATCTCCTGAGTCGTTTGATCCAAAGCATCGAAATCCTCCCCGATAGTCTCGATATCGAAAATAAGTGTCGCCATACGCATGAAAATAATTTTTCTCCTCCCACTCCCAGAGCTTATACGAAAATTATGCCAATAACAAATCGTATTTTCTCTTCAAAAAATCAACACCCAAGCTTTTGGCGAAGGTGTTGATTTTCGATTTTCCACATTCCGAGCTTGCCTCTTAATTCTTCAACGCCTTTACGATGAAGATAAGGACCACCGCGCCTACGAGCGCTACTATGAAGCTTGGGATATTAAACCCGCTTACGCCGCCACCGATTCCAAGAAGGCTGAAAATCCATGCTCCGAGGATCGAACCGATGATACCGACCACGACATTGAGGAAAATCCCCTGTTGTCCATCCGTGTGCATGAGCAACGACGCGACCCATCCGACGATTCCACCGAAAATGATGTAAATAAGAAAGCTCATATGTTTACTTAAAATTATTAATTACCTTTACCCTGATTTCGTCTTACTCCTTACCCCCTCTACTATTCTCCTCTACAAGCCCTGCTCCACTTGATCCGGGCGCTTCGATGAAACTACGAACAGCTTCATGATACCCATGGCGATTATTGCGTACACTATCATCGCGATAACCGTCGACGGCTCGAACACCGCGGTCGTCTCCACCCCCCGCGCCGTTGACTTGGAAAATATCCCAGCAAACGGAGCGTGAAAGAATCCAGATAAGCTATAGATGAAACTTACAAACGGACTTCCCGGATTCGCTCCCAGCAACTTAAAGACCAAACGGAATGCGAGCAGCGTTTCTATGATACCGAAGAAGAAATATACCAACCGAGCACCGCGGGCTCGACTCATACTATCTTCCATGGTAGACGCGGGCATCCTATTGCTTTCGTCCATACTCGTAACTACTTATCAAATTAATCCCTTCTGCCTATACTACAACTTATTGCACAAAACCTTGCAAGGGCGAAATTTCCCTTTATTTCCGACATATTGAGACCCGAGCTGCCGCACCCTTCCCCTCTTCATGTGAAATCGTAGAGCAAAAAATCCCCCTTTGCTTTGAGAGGGATTTTTTCTTTGTGGCCAAAAGCTCCAAACAAGTGAATCACTTTTTTATAAGCTCAAGCAATCCGCTAAAGAGACAAAAAGAAAACGACCTCTTGGCGGGTCGTCGTAGCTTCTATTGAAGCGGCCTTATGGCTTTATACTGTTTCTTGATGAAAACGAAGTATCCCTGATCATGTCCGTAGGAGCCATTGCCATTTCCAGCGATACTAATGACCTCCGCATCCGGATGCGTCTCACGATAATGACTGAGGCT
>CALMHZ010000026.1 GCA_937864125.1 uncultured bacterium | reverse complement strand
CTACCTGAGTGAACGAGGATTCTCCCGGCTTCTTAAGAGCATAGGAGCTCCGGACATCATTTTCGCACGCAGTGGCCCCGATACTCGATACCATCATTTCCAAGCCATACGCGCTTCCGAGATTCACCACGCTCGCGCCGTTCACGAGACCGGCATACTCGACGATGATATTGCACTGACCGTAGGCGCGTATCGGAAAACGCTCGGTTCTTGAACCGTTGTTTCCCTCGTTTTCCTCGATCACTTCGTCATCATCATCGACACGAGCACGGCATTCCAATGTCGATCCGGAATAATTCGGCACGGTATACGGAATCGTCTCAATGGACACGCCGTTTGCGTCAAGATTGACGACATCGTACTCGAGTTCATTTTCCGACCCCGGAATTTCCTGCCAATCGGTGTATCCGGCTACGCGACATTCCACCTTTCCATCGATGGATTGAGAGTTGCCATTGCGAAGATCAGAAGTGACGACATCCCGATTGGATACCTGAGCTTCCAACCGGTGGTAAATCACCTGACCGACTCCCACGGGTTTTCCGGGGCAATTACTACAATTGGCGGAAACTTCATGAGTACGAGCCGCATCACTGAAAACATCGTAATCCGGTGTGATATCCGGTTTCGAACCGGAAACGGGCTGCGGGATTACTCCTACAGGAGAAGGTCCAGAGGAACCGATTTTGTTTCCGGAAGACATATACGATGCGCTACTCGAAGAACCAGGAAGGGTGAATGTGCGATATTCAACGGTTGACCCGCATGCCTGAACGATATTCGTTCCGAAAAGGAAATGCCCCCCATTCGTGATGGCATTCCACAGCTTCTGCCAGAAGGTCCTCTCGGCGGAGTTTTCGATACCTTCCACCTGACTTTCACTCGGCGGACTTGCGCAGCTTGTTTCGATGTTGCCGCATGCCTCCTGTCTGCTGACTTCAGTCAGCTTACCATTGTCGCCGATACGGAAGAATTTCACACCATTCTCACAGCTATCGTTGCCACTAGACGCCGGAATCCATGCGTGCCCGCTGTTATATGCAAGCTTGGTTTCCGCTCCTTTCGGATAGATGAAGCCGAAAGTATTGCGTTCTCCGCCAGTGCCAACTTTCACCTTTGTCCAATTGCTAGAAGTATCAGTAATCATACTAGTTCGGACCTGCCCATCAAATGGATCGCTCCAGTTCGAATGAGTCACTTTAATATGCGAAGAATCGATAACTTCGATGACCTCGGCAACATGACCAGCCGTATTGGTAGACCAACCATCCCAAACAAGCACTGCGCCAACAATTGGAATATTCCTCGTGATATATCCTTTCCCTTCGGCGGCTCCATACCACCTTTTGGCATCCCCCGCTCCATCAAAATCTCCCCATCCTCTATCCACTATGAGATAGTCTGTACACCAACAAAACACACCGGACACGCAGTATTGCGCGCTTGCGGTTCCAATTAAACCTAACCACAGAAACAACATAGGGAACAACTTTCGAGTATTCATTTCATCACCTCATAATACAGTTGTAAAAGAACCACGAGATCAGACAATATTCCTTGCCTGCGAAAAGGAGTATACCCTCTCGCAGAAAAAGAATATTCTTCTTCTACTCGAAGCTAAAAGTAGTCAATACTCGATCGAAGTCTTCTTGACGATCACCTGCCGGATAGAATTGTTTTTTTATGTATACCATCGTTGATGAGCCTTCGGGAAGAATGAAGATGTCTCTCTGACCCGATCCAGGGTCACCCGAGCTTTTTCGCATCACTACCTTC
>CALMHZ010000025.1 GCA_937864125.1 uncultured bacterium | reverse complement strand
GCGCGAAAAGATCAAGGTGATAGATTTTTCGTTTGTGCATCTCGATGACATACGACTCGAGTTTTCGGAAAAATTCTTTGACATCGAAATTCCGACGCTTGAGCTCCAAGAGGGCATCGGGCTGTCGGAGCACAACATCCTCGATGCTCACTCCCCGTATCCGCTCCATGCCGATCACGATGAGGTCGGCTTGGTGTGCGTGAAAATAAGCATGCGGTGTGCGGACGCCTTCGACCGAAAGATCGTTGAGGTCGCCGAGGAAATTCACTTCGCGGTGCACTGCGTTCCCTCGCCGGTACGCTCCTTCGTCGTACACGACCTTGTAGCATACTTTAGGCCAAGTCCCGCTTTCAAACACGCGCGCGACGGCGCCCTCGCCGAGGAAATTCTCAGGATCCGCAAGCGAGTTCCGAATATCTCCCAACTCCCGGCTCACGCATTCGAGGATTTTCCTATCTTCCTGCTCGTGAAGCTCGGCGTGCGCGAGATCCGCGTCGATCATATCGACGGATGAGGCTTCGACGATCCCGTTGCGCCGTCGAACGAAATCCCGGATCTTGTCATACGCAGGCTCCGGATCGAGCTCTTCCTCGTCGATCGCGTCTTGAAGGCGATCCGCGAGTTCTACCGGCAACCCCCGAAGGAGTACCTCCGACTGCGACTCGTACCAGGAGTCGGGTCGCCCCGGGTCTTCCGCCTTCTCGATACTCGGCTGTGGAAAATGTTCTCCGAACATATTCATATTGATATTTCTCTATATTTCCCCCCAATTGCTGCCGACAGCGGTCTCGACCACGAGCGGCACCCGGAGGACATGGGCCGATTCCATCGCCTGCTTGACTTCGGAAGCGAACGCCTGGACGACATCCTCTTTGACCTCGAAGATAAGCTCGTCGTGCACCTGAAGCAGCATCCGAGCCTGTCCATCATACCGCGAAACGAGTTCGGCCGCACGGAGCATCGAAAGCTTCATGATATCCGCCGCCAGCCCCTGCACCGGCATGTTGATCGCCATCCGCTCGCCCGCGCGCACGAGTTGGGGGTTGCTGCTTTGGATTTCCGGCACATAGCGCCTCCGCCCGAGCTCGGTTTCGACAAACCCGTGCTCCTTGGCCGAGGCCTTCATACTTTGCATATACTTTGCCACGCCGGGAAATTTCTCGAAATATGCCGCGATGAAATCCGCGGCCTTCTTCTGATCGATGCCGAGATTCTGCGCGAGTCCGAACGCGCTCATGCCGTACATGAGCCCGAAATTGAATACCTTCGCCTCGCGTCTTTGGTCGGGAGTGACGGCATCCTCGGACACTCCGTACACGGCGCTTGCCGTCGCGCGGTGCACATCGGAGCCCTGCGCGAATGCGGATACCAAACTCTTGTCTCCGGAAAGGTGCGCCATGACCCGGAGCTCGATCTGCGAATAATCGGCCCCGACGAACGCCATGCCGGGACCCGCCTCGAAGGCTCCGCGGATGACGGCACTCCACTTCTCCCGGGCGGGAATGTTCTGCAGGTTCGGATCGATGGAAGAGAGCCTCCCTGTGGCGGCGACCGCCTGCTGATAGGTCGTGTGGAGGCGCGACTC
>CALMHZ010000024.1 GCA_937864125.1 uncultured bacterium | reverse complement strand
CTCCCGCCGCCCGTCATAAGCAACTTCAGCCCCAAAGAAGCATTTTTTTCAAGCAAAATAACACGCGCGCCGAGGGCTGCCGCGCATCCGGCTGCCATCATCCCCGCGGGACCGCCTCCGATCACCAGCACATCATATTCCCTTTTGACCATAGTATTCCCCTACGATGCAAGCATCATCACATGCGTGTCTGAAAAAATCAATTGTCCAGTGCCCATTGATTTCAAAAAACAAGAGCGCCCTCTGCAATGGCCGCTCTTGTCTTGTTTCTCGCCTTGCCCAAAGGGCTGGCTATACTTTCAAATACCGGCGGATGGCGATGGAGCCCGAGATGACGCCGAGGAGAATGCTCGCGATAAGGATAAGAGGAGCAATGAACCATAGGAATGAAACATACACGCCAAAGAATGTTTTTCCGTTCATGATTTCCGCGAACGGAGCCCCGATATTCTGAGACAACCCATAGAGGGAAAACGACAAAAAGATAAGTGTCAGGATTGCGGCGGATATCCCGTAGAAAATACCTTCGAAAAAGAACGGCGCCTTGATGTAGAGGTTCGAGGCTCCGACAAGACGCATGACTTCGAATTCCTGGCGATTCGAATATATGGTGAGTCGGATTGTATTGAAGGTGATCATGACCGCGATCACGATAAAGATACCTCCGAGAAGAAAACCGATGTTCCGTATGCGATTCGTGAGCTCCGTAAGGCTCTGTATTTTTTTCTTGTTCCGCTCATAGTTCACTTTCGCGATATCGTCCTTGTATGAGGAATTCTGAAGCTGAGCGGAAATCAGATCGTAATAGACGGGATCGGTGGCCTTGATGACAAGCGAGGCGTACAATGGGTTCTCGCCGATTTCCTTGACCGCCTCGACAAATGCGGGATTGCCTTCGCGCAAGAAATCATCCAGCGCCTGATCACGGGAAATATAGCGGATGGAAGAAATTTCCCGGTATTTTTCCAGATCAGATTTTATGGAAAGAATACGCGATTCCCCTGTTTCCGGCTTGAAAGAAACGCTTATACTGACCTTTTCCTCAAGACTTTTGAGTCCCAAGTATCCGGCAAACCCGATAAATCCGGCAAGACTTATCACGAAAAGCGACATCGTGAGCACGCTCACCGTAGCCACCGTGAGCCAACCATTTCGCTTATAGTGTTTCGCGCCTTCCTTGAAGGTGCGCCAGAGTTTTGTCATTTTCATAAGTGTTTCGGTGTTCGTTTTTTCGCGGGTAATATGTACTTCCCTACCTGTTCATCGCCGACTATGGCTCCGTGATCGATAACGATGACCCTCCGGCCGATCTTATCGACCAAGGACTTATTATGCGTGGCCAAGATGACCGTCGTCCCGAGGCTGTTTATTTCAAGCAGCAGATCGATGATGTCTTCCGCTGATTCCGGGTCGAGGTTGCCGGTCGGCTCATCGGCGATGATCATCTTGGGCTGCAGGATGAGTGCTCGCGCGATAGCGACGCGCTGCTGCTCTCCTCCTGACAGCTGGCGCGGAAAGAGGTCCGCCTTGTCCGCCAATCCGACGATATCGAGAATTTCCGGGACTTCCTGCATGATGTCTTCCGTGGATTTTCCGTATACCTCGAGGGCATAGGCGATGTTTTCAAAAGCGGTTTTTCGCGATAAAAGCTTGAAGTCCTGGAATACCGTTCCGATATTGCGACGATAGTATGGGAGATGCTGCCTCTTTATCTTCGAAATATCCCGTCCTGAAAAAAATATCGATCCTGACGTGGGGGCCTCTTCGGCATAAATGAGCTTGAGCATGGTAGACTTGCCCGCGCCACTCGCGCCGACGAGGCAGATGAATTCTCCCGTCGGTATGATGAGGGAAGTTTCTTCGAGGACTACGCGGTTTTTTGGAAAAATTTTTGTAACGCAATCGAAGGTGACGATGGGCGTCTGTCCTTCCACGGTTATATTCGGTCCCTCTTTTGGCAACTCGAATATCGATTCAGGTTGTTTTTCTCCTCGTACGATGTCCATGGTATTTTTCTTAGGTTTTTTTTGACGTGTGAGCAAAGTAGCGGAGCGCCTTTTCTATAAAGGGCTGCAAGTCCCCGTCAAGCACCCGTGACGCGTTGCTCGTTTCCATTTTTGTGCGATGATCCTTGACCAGGGTGTACGGGTGGAGGACATACGATCGGATCTGATTTCCGCCCTCGGCACTTTTGTGCTCTCCCTTAAGGGACCG
>CALMHZ010000023.1 GCA_937864125.1 uncultured bacterium | reverse complement strand
CCGTCGACATCGGCGTCCGCCATGATGATGACCTTACCATAGCGCAGGCGCGCGATATCGAACGTTTCTCCGATACCCACTCCGAGCGCGATGATGATCGGCTTGAGCGTATCCGACTTCACCACCTTGTCGAGGCTCGTCTTCTCCACATTGACAAGCTTCCCCCGCAAAGGCAGGATGGCCTGAAATTCACGATTCCGCCCCTGTTTGGCCGAGCCTCCCGCGGAATCTCCCTCGACGATATAGATTTCGGATCGGATCTTGTCGCGAGTCGAACAATCGGCGAGCTTCCCCGGAAGCGTCATCCCCTCGAGCGCTCCTTTGCGCAGCACCGCATCCTTGGCAGCACGGGCGGCGATACGGGCCCGGACGGTCAAGAGACACTTTTCCAAGATCGCCTTGGCATCCGCCGGACGAGTCTCCATATATTCCGCGAGCCCTTCGGAAACGACAGAGGAGACGATGCCGCGGACCTCGTTGTTCCCGAGCTTGGCTTTCGTCTGCCCCTCGAACTGAGGATTGGCAAGCTTGACGGAAATGACCGCGGTAAGCCCCTCCTTCAAGTCATCCGAGGTGAAGGCGCCGTCTTTTTCCTTGAGGAGACCGTTCTTCTTGGCATAGTCATTGAGGGCGCGGGTAAGCGCCATCTTGAATCCCGTCACATGCATGCCGCCTTCGGGATTGTAGATATTGTTGGCAAAGGCGTAGAGATGCTCTTTGTATCCTTCGGTATACTGCAAGGAAAACTCGACATACACCCCATCCACCGTTTTTTCGATATATACGGGCAGCTCATTCTTCACCACCTTGCGACGATTCAAAAACTTCACGAACGAAATGATTCCGGAATCGAAATAAAATCCATACTGTCTCGAAGCATAGGCTTCCTTTTCGGAATTGACCATCCGGCAGTCCTCGATCTGAATGCGTACGCCTTTGGTAAGATACGCCTGATATCTCAGGTACTCGAGGATCTTCTCCCAAGAATATTCGATTTCCGGGAAAATCTGCGCATCCGCCTTGAAAGTGATCATCGTGCCGGTCTCCTTGGACTTCCCGATGGCCTTCACCGGAGCTTTGGGCACGCCGCGGTCGTACCGCTGTTCCCATATCTTTCCATCGCGCTTGACCGTGGCGACCGTCCATTCCGACAGGGCGTTCACGACCGACACGCCGACACCGTGAAGACCTCCGGATATCTTGTATCCTTCCCCGCCGAACTTCCCTCCGGCATGAAGAACGGTCAGCACGGTTTCGAGCGTCGATTTTTTCGTCTGCGGATGTATTTCTACCGGAATACCGCGCCCGTTGTCAGTCACCTCGACGATATTGTCGGGCAAAAGCCGCACCAAGATATTGCTGCAGTGCCCCGCCATCGCCTCATCGATCGAGTTGTTCACGATTTCCCAGATCAAGTGATGCAACCCTTCAAGGGAAGTGCTCCCGATGTACATGCCAGGGCGTTTCCGGACCGGATCGAGTCCTTCGAGGACTTGAATGGATTTCGCGTCGTACTGCGGCCCTTTTTTCTTGTTCTCTGAAGTCATAATGATCAGTATCAAATTCCAAATAAAATCAAGTGATACGACGAAGCGCGCTCGTTTTCTTTTCCGGCTACTCCCGCCGCGTCATCCGCCGAGCGGAGAGCTCAATCAACAACACCAAGGTAAAACATAAAAGCGTATTCCACCAGGCAAGTATGCCGAAGCGGGCAAGGACAAGCACTCCTACGACGAATACCGAAAGAAGGAATGCCTGCCTGAAAGAACCGCTAAAGGCATGCGCTGCGCTCTCATCTCCGAGAAATTTTCGAGACAATCCGACGAGGATGAGCGTAAAGATTCCGGCAATAAAAGGGAAAAGCGAGCCAATGAACAAAACCATGCCCGGCGTTCCCGATGTCTGCGGATCGACTCCGAAAAGGACGAACAGCCATGTCCCGAGGGAGAGGACGGTAAAAAAACGGACCCCGAAAAGGATCGTCTGAAATCTCATACGAAAGGCTCTAAAAAAGCAGGTTTCTTTCTTTAGTATATCGTTTTCCCTCCTGTTTGGCAAGCGACAAAAAAGGCGGGCGGCTGCGCGCCAGTCCTTCATCCGGGTTCCGCGCAGCTTCTCCGAAACTTATTTCCTTTGCATGGCGGAATCAGGTTCCCTACGCGCGCGATACATAGCTTCCCTTCTCGGTATTCACGATCACCCGATCGCCTGACTGTATGAATAAAGGCGTAGTCAGCTGCAGGCCGTTTTCCAGAGTCACGACCTTATCTCCTCCTGACGCCGTATCTCCTTTGATATTCGGAGGCGCTTCAACGACGGAAAAAGTCATCTTCACTGGCATTTCGACTAAAAGCGCGCGTCCATTCCAATACAAAACAGTGACTTCAGTTCCCTCGATTAGATACTTCGCCATGTCCCCGAGCACCTTTCCTGAAATGCCGAACTGTTCATAACTCTCGGAATCCATGAATTGATACTCGTCGCCTTCTTTATAAAGATATTGAGCCTTCGACTTTGTCACCTCCGCCTCGTCGAACTTATCCTTGTCCTGAAAGGTATAGTCGATGATCGCGCCCGTGACAAGATTTTGCAGCTTTGTCCGCATGACAGCTCCCCCGCGTCCCAAAAACGAGTGCTGATATTCGAGCACCGCGTACGGCTCTTCATTCCAAAGAATTTTTTTTCCCGTCTTGAGATCGGTAAGTGTCAGCATAGCGCTCGTCTAACGGACTACATAGGGAATAAGACCCATGTATCGGGCGCGCTTCACGGCCAACGATAATGCCCGCTGTTCCTTTGCCGAGAGTCCGAATTTCTTCGGAGGATACATTTTCCCCTGAGAATTGAGAAATCTTCGCAAGAAATACGCATCCTTGTAATCGAGCTGCTCAAGCTTCTTCCTCATCGCATCGTCCATAAGCGTACATGATAAATAAAGTATAATTTTCCAACCATTAAATTAAAATGGCACATCTTCGATGCGGATATCTTCCCGCTCATCATCGAGGTTGATGGTGGGGATATCCTCGTCCTTCGGCGCCTGAGCGGCCGCAGCTCCAGCCGCAGCGTTCGAAGAAGCTGCGCGAACCGGGCTATTTTGCCGTGGCGTAGATCCAGGACCCTGGCCTTGGCCTTGCGGACGCGATCCAAGCTGCATGGACTCTCCCACTATTTCAGTCGTTTTACGCTCAACCCCATCCTTGCCGGCATACACCCTTGTCTGGAGTCGCCCTTCAATGAAAGCCTCCGCTCCTTTCGTAAGGTATTGCCCCGCGATTTCCGCGACCTTCCCCCAGAGCACGACGGTGTGAAATTCTGTTTTTTCCTGGCGCTGTCCGCTTTTATCTGTCCAATAATTGTTGGTCGCCATGCCAAGCGTCGCTACCGTCTGCCCGGATCCCGTAGTCCGGATTTCAGGATCCCGCGTCAGCCTCCCGACAAGTATGACTTTGTTCACATTCATAAGTCTGTCGTATGCGCCTCATGCGTCCCCTGACTCATGAAGGGCAAATATTTAATGCTCCTAAATATCCAACATCTCCTTGAGTTGCTTATCGAGATCCTCCGCGCTCATTCGTTTTTCGGTAGGCTTAGGCTCGATTTCTTTTTGTGAAGGAGTCGAGGATGGAGCTGGGGCGGAAGCGGGAGCAGCAACGCTCTTTTCCGAGGAAGGGGCGGACTCCTTCTTGTCATCTTCTTTCGCCGCCTCTTTTACCGCTTCGACCTTCGGTTCAGCTGAGCGATACGGGGCCGATGGCGCCCTCCGTCTGTCATCACGACGCACGGGACGCTCCTCGCGAGGGATTGCCTTCAGTACAGGCAAGTTGTCCGCGCGAAGCAACAAGAAGCGCAGTATACCAGGGTACAAAAGCAATTTTCGATTTATCCCCGCGATGGAACCCTCCTTCTCTTCTTTCACTTCCGCAAACGGCTCATCGCTTGCCAAGGGCAGCGTGAAACGACGGGCGATGAATGTGCCGCGACGCTCCTTTTTCACCAGGTAAGCGAGATTGCGCTTTTCTTCCGTCTCCGCGGGAAGAAAAGTCCCGCCGAATTCCCGCACGATGGTCTCGACATCTCCGCGGATTTTCGGCATCTCCCCCTCCCGTGATTCTCCCACCAGATATAGTAACTCGTATTCCATACATTCTTCGTCCTTACAGACATTACATTGATTACCGCGCGATACTTCCAAAAACGGAAAACCGATAAAAGAAGCCCTTTCACGGTTGTTGCCCGCCCTGGTCTTCTCCTGTGGGAAGCGGGGCGGCGCGTCGGACTTTCTCTTTTATGTTCCATACTCTAACAGGTAAAATAACTCTTGGCAAGAGGGAGCTGAAAGAAAAGCTTCTTCTATCGACCACAAAAAAGGCCTTGACATTTTTAACAAAAAGCGCTATCATTCTCCATTCCTTAACAATTCCATTCGAAGGAGGCATCATGAACACACTCGTTTTTCTTGTACTCATGACATTTGTTTCAGGAGCGAACGCCCGTGGAAACTCAACCCCGAAAGAAGAAGATTTTATACTGCCAAAGAACTCTATCGAAGCATGCAAAGGAGCGAGAGAAATTATCGAAAAAAAGAAAGATCGATCAGAAACCCTCCTCCTTAAAGGCTCGCGCGAGGAAAGATACCTCGAAAACTTGGTTCGAATATGCTCGGGCCTGCCCCTTTATCACCACTCATCCGAAATAATCAGAGGCGGAGGAGGAATAGCTACCATTTCGGAAGAAGGCGATTTGTTTCGCCTCCAACCGGCACTCGTCGAAAAGATACGACTTGGGTCCGCAGTTCAAAGTCTCAAGGGAGCCCTCCGAATAAAATGGACCCTTAGCCATGGTCCCGTGACAGAACTCAAATCTCTCGGATACTGCCGGATAGAAACCGCCCAGTATCTCGAAGAAATGAGCGGCAAGTATAATTCTAAGAGGACAAGGAGAATTCTTGATATCACCTCAGCGTTCCGCTCAGGAAAATATCAAGACTGGCTCCGGCTCCAAAAACGAAATGGAAATGCCATCCCTATAGGAACCGCGACCGGGTCGACTCATGCGACGCTTGCCACGGTGGATATCGGATATAAGAATCTTTCCCTATCAGAACAAGCAAGTATCGAACGGATCCTCGCTCAGGATGAGCGGAATGGCCGGATACAGGCCACCAAAGAATGGAGCCAGATGGTCTACCATGTGATGGTGTTCCCGAAAGAATTTTTCCAGAACTCTCTCCCTAGGAAAACCACCTTTGCAGCGCAATAAAAAGCGCTGTTTTTTTTGAATATTTGTCACCTACTCGAAGAGGCGCGCATAGTTCTTTGACCAATACACTATGCCGTCATAATACCCCTTGCTGAAGCCCCCGAGATAATTGATGGAAGAGCTTTTAATGACTGAGGCGCTATCGGAGTTCGCTCCCGCGCGCTTGAGCTTGAGCGCCATAGCCATGACGCCGTCCGTCAGATTCCACGGATCAGGTTTTCTGTGGCCGGTAGCGGATGCGATCTGCGACTCATATCCGAGCCAGGTATCCGACATGAACTGCGGAACGCCCATCGCTCCCCCCTGGCCGATATAGCTTCTCGGGTTGCATGACACCTTCTTGTTTTTATTATAACCGAGCTCATCGACGATACCATAGAACAGCTTCTGTCTTCGGTGAAGCGTGTCTATTGAGTTTTGCCATTTCTTATTCTTCTTAAGCAGCGCCTTGTACTGCTTGAGCGCGCCGGCCTCTACTTGCTCATAGGTGCACTGGCCGGTATTCGCCCCAAGATTCGTTTCCATCTTCAAAAAGCCATACAAAACACCTTTCGGCACGCCGGTCTTTCCGCTCGCGAAATCAACCGCCTCGCGGATATCTTTCGCGTTGAAAGATTTTCCCGTTATCGTATTCAAATCGCTCTGCAATTCCCTCAACTTCTTTTGCAACTCGGAGATGGTAGCGAGCTGCTCCTTGAGATCCCCTTCGGTATCGACTTTTTCGGAAATCAATCCGTTTTTTTCCCGCTCTTTTTGGGCAAGAAGACGCGCCTTTTCGGCCTTCATCGCCTCAAGAGACCCCTTTTCGGCCTCGATACTCGCTTGAACCGCGTGTATGCGGCCGAGAATGCCATTCATGCGCTCCGTCACCGACAGAAGCTTTTCAGGATTATTGAGGGCACGGAACATGTCTTCCTCGGCGAATATCTCAGGCAACGAGCCCTTGGAAGCGTCGGCGTACGCCTCTCGCACGAGCTCGCGAAGCAGTTCGCGATTCTGTGCGACGCTGCGCTCAAGCAGGTCGATCTCGCTTTCCTTCCGGTCGATCGTCTCCGAAGTTTTTTGTATCACATCTGCCGTAACATCGATGACCTTGATGGTGTGGGATAAGGAATTCGTAATCCCCTGCAAGTCTGTCTTCAGGGCATCCGCCTCTTTTTGTTCTTTTTTAAGCTTCTTCTCAAGCTCGCTAATGTCATCTTTGATGTCGCCTTCTGAAGACTGGGCGGAAACAGGCGCGACAAAAAACACGAGGGAGAAAATCCCAAGAGAAATAAGCGCAAACAGAGAAGATGATCGAATAGGCATATATTCCATTATATCACTTTCTTCATAAAAAAAGAAGCCCCTCGCGCTCCTTGCGAGAGACTCTTTTCCGTCCGCACCCTCATATATCCCTATTCTTCCTCGGCGACGATAATAGGAGCCTCCTTTGACTTCTTCAAAACCATTTTTTCGATATCCGTAAAAATTTTCGGATTTTCCCGAAGGAAGGTCTTGGCTGTCTCTCGGCCAACGCCAAGCTTCGTTTCTCCGAAAAGATACGAATTCCCGGCCTTTTTCAAGACCTCGTATTTTACCCCGGTATCCAGCAGATCGCCTGAAGCCGAGATCCCTTCGTTGTACATGATATCGAACTCCGTGGTCCTGAAAGGCGGTGCCACCTTGTTTTTCACGACTTTCACCTTGACGCGATTCCCGACCACATCCTCGCCTTTCTTGATCTGGGCGCTTCGGCGCACCTCTATGCGGACGGAAGAATAGAATTTGAGCGCCTGTCCGCCGGTCGTTGTTTCCGGATTCCCGAACATGACACCGATTTTCATGCGGAGCTGGTTTATGAAGATGACGACGGTATTCGACTTTGCCATGATCGGCGTAAGCTTCCTCAGGGCCTGGGACATGAGCCGCGCCTGCCGCCCCACATGCTGATCTCCCATCTCCCCCTCTATTTCGGCTCGCGGTACAAGCGCCGCCACCGAATCGACGACGATGACATCGATGGCATTCGAACGAACGAGCGTTTCCACGATATCGAGCGCCTGCTCTCCCGCGTCAGGCTGAGATATGAGGAGATCATTGATCTTCACCCCTATCTTCTTCGCGTACTCGGGATCAAGGGCGTGCTCGGCATCGATGAAGGCCGCGGTACCGCCTTGCCGTTGCGCGTTGGCGATGATGTGAAGGGCAAGCGTGGTCTTTCCGGAAGATTCCGGCCCATACACCTCAATCACTCTCCCGCGCGGAACGCCCCCGATACCGAGCGCAAGATCAAGGGAAACCGAGCCAGTAGGAATAGCCGCCACATCCACCTTGCGGACATCGCCTAGCTTCATGATCATCTCATCGCCGAATTTTTCCTTGATAGTCCCCACCACCGCTTCAATGGTCGCTTCTTTCGCGTCTTTCTTTTCCTTTGTCATAAAACAGTATAAAAATTATGAGAGATCGTTTCTATTGTACCTGCAATCGCCCATTTTTTCCAAATACCGCCTCTGCCGAAGCTTTAAGCGGCGACAGCAACTCTTCTTCTCCCTCACCGAATCGTATCAATACCGCGTCGCCCCGATCTGAAGACACGATGATGGTATCGGTGCCGGAGAATGCCCGTACTTCACCCTGAGCGACGGGCCCGGAGAATACCTCCGCGCCATCTGATCGTACCGATATCATGACGGGATCGGTCGCCCGAAGCGAAAGAGTGAACGCGTTTGGCGCGGGAACGGGAGAAGGCGCCTCCTTCGCTTGTTCCGTCGCCTCCACCTCGAGAGAGAGGGTTTTTGTTCGGACTTTCCCGAAACGGTTCTTTGCCGAGATATGAATCGTATTCGTACCCGAAGCGAGCTTCAATAGTTCAGAAAAGGATCCATTCTCATCGACGGCGACAAGCTCGCCGTTCATGCTGACCTCGGCGCGTGGATCGACCTCGCCTCGTATCGTCACTTCCGAACCCAAAACACGCGCCCCGTCGGCCGGCTCAAAAACGACCAGTCGCGGCTCGGAAACGAATGAACGGAACTCCAAGAAAAGATACCCGAAGAAAGACATCGTAATGAGTGCGATGGCGGTTATGATAATCGTCTTCGGCGACAGCACAAAAGAAAAATGCACCGGAGCCTTAGGCTGAAATTTCGCGTATTCGACATGCCCGAGATTCTTTTGTATGCTCCTTTCCCGCTCATACAGTTTCAATATCGCCTCTTCCGGCACGCCGAGAAATCCCGCGTAGCTTCGAAGGAAGCCTCGGACATATACTTCCGGCGGAAGCGACTCGAACGCCCCTCCCTCTATCGCTTCGAGATACTTTATCTGTATCCGCGTCGCTCGTGAAACTTCGGCCAAACTGATGCGATGATCGCTGCGGATTTTCTTCAGTTTTTCTCCGAGTGTGAGCGAGGCTACCGGCTTCCTGATAAAATCCATCGGTCCCATATCACCAAGGTATCAAAATAATCATGTCGGATTGCGAAAGAAACGGATGGCATCGGCATCATCATACGAATGCCGACGCTCCTCCTTTCTATATTTGCCATTTATCACGGGCGGATTGATCCGAAATGGTATCATCGTACTCCGTGCCCTCGGATGAGAGCCCTGCCTTGGGGCCGACCAACACTCTGCGTCCACGATTGGCGCCTTCCGCCATACTGACGATTCCATCCTCTTCCATGCGATCAAGATACCCCGCCGCCTTTCCGTATCCTATATGAAGCTTCCTCTGCAAAAAAGTCGTCGCGGCGCGGCCGGTCTCGATGACCGTGGCCTTGGCGGCATCATACTCAGGATCATCACTTTCCGTCGCTTGTGAAAAATCATTTCCGGAAATGGCCAAAGCCGCGTCGTCCTTCTCCTTCCCATTCTCCGCGCTGTCTCCGAAATTCTCACCGATTTCCTGCGCTCCCAATCGAAGTCCTTGTGCGTGCAGGAAATCCACCACATCTTTCACTTCGTGTTCGGAAATAAACGCCCCCTGCACCCGGGTAGGCTGTGCCGCCCCCGGGGGCGCATAAAGCATATCTCCTTTCCCCAGCAGTTTTTCCGCTCCGCCTGTATCCAGGATCGTTCGCGAGTCGATCTGGTTGGTCACGAAAAATGCTATACGGGCCGGAATATTCGCTTTGATAAGGCCGGTCACCACTTCGACGCTCGGTCGCTGCGTCGCCAATACGAGATGAATCCCTACGGCTCTTGAAAGCTGGGCAAGTCGAACGATCGTCGCCTCCACCTCTTTGCCATGGGAAATCATAAGGTCCGCCATCTCATCTATGACGACAACGATATAAGGCAATGGTTCCAGCTCTTCCTCATGAGTATCGCCCTCTTGGTTTGTCACCACTCTCCGGCCGCCTGCCTTGTATTTCTCCTGATACGAAGCGATATCCCGGGCTCGGACCGATTCAAAAAGCTTCAACCGCCGATCCATCTCGCCCGCCGCATACTTCAAAGCATTCACCACATGCTTGTTATCGGTAATCACCTTTCCGGACTTCAAATGAGGGATGCCGTTATAAAGCGACAATTCGACACGCTTCGGGTCGACCAGTATGAGCTGAAGCTCCTCGGGAGAATTCTGATAAAGAAGCGAAAGCAAGATCGAATTGATACATACGCTTTTCCCCGCTCCGGTAGCGCCCGCCACCAAAAGGTGCGGCATGGACCCTATGTCCCCGATAATATACTTTCCCGACACATCCTCGCCGAGTACGATCGACAGGTGTTTTGAAGGCCGATTTTTCCAAGCATCACTCGCCAGGATATCCCGCATCCGAACCTTGGCAGGAGCGTCGTTCGGCACTTCGATACCGACCAAAGAAGTCTTCGGAATAGGCGCTTCGATGCGGATGGGATGCTTGGCAAGCGAAAGCGCGAGATTATCGCCGAGCGAAGTTATTTTCGATAGCCGAGTCCCCAGGGCCGGACTGAAAGTGTACTGCGTCACCGTGGGACCGACCTGCGGGACCCCCATCTCTCCCTCGATATGGAAGTATTTGAGAGTGCTTTTTATGATGTTCTGACTTCGTTCGATATCTCCCGAATTTCCCATTTCGGATTTATTTTCCAATAACCCCAAAGGCGGCAGCTTCCAGGCGTTCGAAGATATTTTTTTATGAGAAGGCGCGGCGACAAAAGCCTCCTCGATTGCATCCTCCTCTCCCGAGGGTCGCGCGTCGGAAACGGCAAGAGGCGCTTCCTCGGTATCGTTTGGAAAATCGATAGTCGCGATATTCGAAGCGTGCAAACTATCCATCGCCCGAGAAACAAGGGTGGGCACCGCGCCCTCATCCGGAGATACGGGAGGGACTGAAGCCGATTCGGGCTCGTTCATTTCAACGGATAACGCGTCATCCTCGGATTCCGGAAGGGGTTCTTTCACATCCTTGCGGAAAGAAAGCCGCTCCTTCATGTTCGAGAGAAAATGCGCCAAGGAGACATTGAACGCGGCGACAAGACCTGAGAAGAACAGCGCCGTCAAGATGACGACCCCGGCGATGCGGCCCATGAACTCAAGAAAAAAATACGCGAGGCCAAAGCCGATGTATCCGCCCCCGTCACCATTTTTTGCCACGGTGAGAAGCTCTTTCCCCGTATCTCCCAAGAAAAGGTGGAGGAAGCCAAGCGTAGACACATACACGATACCGAGACCAGTAAATTTCACCGCATCCGATAAAGTCGTCTCTCGTCGCTTCAAAAGGAAAATCGAAAATATGAATAAGAGTATCGGAAGAAGCCATTTCCCCCATCCAAAAACCATCCCCAAAATCGCATCCAATCCCGTGCCCAAAGCGCCCCCCGCATCAAAAAAAGAAATAAAAAACAACACACCGAACATAAACAGAAAAATCGCCGCGATACTCCGTTTCGCGTCGCTTCCGAGCACTTCTTCCCATTCGAATGCCGATTCTTCTTTATGGCTTTCCTTGGTGTTTTTCTCTTCTTTTTTCTTGCGTCCCATACGATGGAGTATATCATCAAAAAATCCCGCTGGAAAGAGCAGGGACTGTCTGAGTCAAGACAGCCCCTGTAATTCATGCCCAAAGATACGGCAACTGTTTTCTTTTTCTACCTTCCGGGAGCCACTTCCTTCCACTTGAAGTCGCAAGGGCGGGTACCGGTGCAGGTAAGGGAGCCACAGCCGCTGTTATCGATTTCGAATGTTTGTCCTTCGCACTTGGTAGGGGCGACATCTGCGCAGGTAGTGGTCGGAACACAGACACTGCCTACGGTATAGTTAACAGCAATGGTTTGGCCATTTTTGGAAACAGTGACTTGTTCGGTCCCCGAAGAATTCCCCGTAACCACCTGAGGAGAGGCGTTAGGACCGGCGATAGAAACCGCCGCGTTTGAGGAATCCTCTGTCCACGAAGCGTCCCCAAGAGGAGTGCCGTTGCAGCTCAACGCATCATTATCATAGAAGACATTGAGGGTTTCCGTTCTCCCCTCCATCAAGACACGAGAGATGGTGCTGGGGGCGGTAGCAAGTGGAATACCGCTTTGGGTACAGAGCTGGAGGGTATTTGAAACAGCTACAGGGTCGTTGATAACGACAGCGTGGGAGACCCAGGCGGAGGAAGCTCCATTTTCATCTTGAGCGAGCACCTGGAAGGTGTAGCTTCCGCCGGTCATCCACGAGTAGCTCGCGGTCTGTACGGTATTGCTTGCGACGAAGCCTGATCCCGGGATCCACTGATCGAGGGAGGAGTCATTATTCCAGTCGATGCCGTAGCGGAGGGTGTCGTTGTCAGGATCGGATGCCTGGATATCGAAACTCTGCGCTGCTCCTGCGGCAGAAGAATTCGATACCTGCGGGATGATGACTGGAACAAGAGGGGCGGTATTCCCCGCTGGAACAGCCATAAGACTCCAGGTGATCGTAGCTTCGGGAATAGGCAGATCATACGAGTCGGGCTGTACAGGCCCGCCATGAGGGCCACAAAAACCTTCACAAACTCTCATCGGAGTGTTATTCGCGCGGCATCCTCCGCCATAGTGTTCAGGATGGTCAAGGTAGCGATAATAGAACCTCCCGTATGTTTGGGGGAATTTCATCCCGATCGAAACGGGGCCGGCCCCCGTAACCGTACAGAGATTGCCTACACAGGAAAGATTCGCGCTGGGTGATATGATTTGTTCCACTGTCGGATTAACATCAAGAAGGGTATAAGCAGCGATCGTTGCTTCAACTTCGTTGTATATTCTGGATTGGGAGTATGTCTGGTCTTCGGCATGGCAAGCGCGAGGCTGCGGTCCCGCTCCTTCAATCCAGTATCCGAAAGGCGTATCATAAGCAACACCCGTTCCATTCCATGAAATATCCGTATTTCGTGCAGACTGCCGCTCCACACGGATCACAGTCCCGATCGGAACGGATGATCCGTCATTGATCACGTACCCTAAGTTATTATCAATCAGTGTCGCGCTATAGCCGACGGAGGCGCTTGCCCCTTCCTCGAGACCGGACAGCCATTTTGCGCCCCACGCCTGAGTGTCAAGCGACACGCTATCGGTAGTATATACATCGTTAAACTCCCAATCATAAGCAAGTTGGGGTATCCCATTGACATTTGAAGTGACGCTTTTTGCCTCCGTCCTCTCCGGCGCTCCGAAGAAAAATGCTGAGGACAAAAGAAGCGCGAAGAAAAAAGCCGGGAAGAGCGGGGGCCGCCTATTGTGTTTTTTTCTGTCAGAAAGAAGCTTCCACGCAAGGAGTCCGAGCAGGATTACTATCACGAGAAGAATCGTAAGCAAGACACCGCTCCCTCCCTCTCCGAGAACCCCTTGGGCCTTGTTGCCCATAATTCCTCCTTGCCTGTCCTGGCAAAGGGTCGGATCGATGCGGCTGCAGTCGTAGTTGAGATCGAGGGATTCGACCACCTTGCCGTCTTTCTTGAGGGTCGTGGTAAGCGTGAAGGTGTCATAGGTTTGTTTCGGCGTGAATGCATCCTTGAGCCCCATCATACTCCCCGTGATGCCGCCTTTATAGGTGTAGTCATGGATGATATTGCCTGCGTTGTCCTTGAGGGTCAAGGCAAGCTCGGAGTTTGGAACGAGCGGAAGGTTGGTGCTATGGGCGCAGGCGAAAACCGCGTTCGGCTGTCCTTTGACAAGAGGGAAGCTTGCGATGCCCGGGAAGTTGATGCGAGTTTCGGAAACCCCATCTCGCACGAAGCGGATATCAAGGAGAGACTTCTGCCCATTGGTGACGGCTTCTACCACGAGGAAGGAGACGGCTCCCTTCTCCTTGGTAGTGGCATAGGAAAGCGTCTTGGTCTCTCCAGAACGGAGGGAAATGGTCTCCCTCTTCTCTTCGATGAAGTTTTCCTTGCGGAGAGCGTCCCAATTGTAGAGCTTCCACGAGACCGCCGCCACCTGGTCCTTGCCGGTGGTGTTCTTAAGCTTCACCTCTGTCTTCACGCTCTCGTCCTTCGTGAAGCGAGGCGGGAAAGCGGCAAAACGATACTGGTTTCCATTCAGGGTGACGGCATTCTTGTCGAAGGCGACCTCTCCTTGATTCTCGCTTTTCACGGAGAAGGAGGCCTTGTTGCCGACGACATCATCGGTGAAGGTGAGGCCAAGGAGGTTGAATCGATCGGCGGTGTAGAAAAAGAGTGCGACTTCATAATCCCCGGCAGGTGCCGAAGACGGAATATTCCAGTCAAAACTGATGGCATCCTCTCCTTCGGCTCCGAGAGTGACATCACTCTTCACCACGAATTGATCGACGAGGAGGTGCCCGTTTTGCTGGACGAGGCTCGGATCCGACTGTTTGCGGAATACCTTGGCATAGACCGAGCCTGCGATGACGGGGTAGCTGTTCTGATTCTTGATCGTTCCGGAGAAAGTGACGGGGATCCCGGGCACGGTCGAGGAGACGGAGGGAGAGACATCGACTTGGACGGAGCCGAAATGGTAGTTGTCAAAACAGCTCACGGTACCTTCAGGAGCCGGCTCCTGAAGAGACATCAGGGAAGGCTGATTGTTTTTGAGGAAGGCTTCGAACTCCGCTTTCTGTTCGGGGGAAAGATTGGCGAAGTCCGCTTCGGATTTCAGATCCTTCATGAAAGCGGGAGCTTCAGCCGAGGGAGGGGTCTGGGCAAAAGCGATGATCGGAGGAAGTATCAAAAAAACTGAGGCGAGCATGAGGGGCAAGCGTCCGAACAAAGACCAAGGCATATATTTATTTATTTATTTCTGTTTTTATTCTATCACTTTGGTAAAAACCCACAAGGGCAAAAAGGAAAAGCCCCCTTCCTAGGAAGGGGGCGCGAGAAAGAAAGCGAGAAAATCTATTTCTCCGATCCTTCCCGGAAACCCGTCCCCGCGGGGATGAGTCTGCCGATGATGACATTTTCCTTAAGGCCGCGGAGGCGATCTTCTTTGCCTGCGATAGAGGCATTGATGAGCACGCGCGCCGTCTCCATGAACGAGGCCGCCGAGAGAAACGACTCTGTCGACAAGGCCACCTTCGTGATTCCAAGCACGAGCTGCTCTCCGGTAGCGGGCGCCTTGCCCGCGCTCTCAGCTTTTTCGCTTGACTCCTCGAGCTGGGCCACTTCGACGACATCTCCGGAAATGAGTTCCGTATCTCCGGGATCGATGACGCGGATACGGGAGAGCATCTGGCGGATGATCACTTCGATATGCTTGTCATTGATGGCCTCTCCTTGGCTCGCGTAGATATCTTCGATCTCGCGGACGATATACCGGTGAACCGCTTCCTTGCCCATGACCTCATAGAGCTTGCGAAGATCAAGGTGACCTTCGGAAAGGATGGTCCCTTCACCGACCAATTCCCCCTCCTTGACGAGGATCGAGAGGTTCGCTGGCACTTCATATTCCCGCATCTCGCCATCGACCGTTTCAAAATGAATGGTGACGGTCTTCTCGTTTTCCTTGGAAATAGACTTGATAGTACCCGCGGCATCGGCGATGACACCCTGTGATTTCGGCGGACGGGCCTCGAATATCTCTTCGACGCGAGGGAGACCCTGGGTGATGTCCGTCCCGGCGACTCCTCCGATATGGAAGGTACGCATCGTAAGCTGCGTTCCCGGCTCCCCGATCGCCTGCGCGGCAACCACGCCGACCGAGGCGCCGAGCTCGACGAGCGCATTGCGTCCGAGGTCGACTCCGTAACATTTCTGGCATACTCCCCTGTGCGCCTTACAGGATATGAGCGAGCGGATTTTTACCTTAGGCGTACCGAGTTTTTCAATGGCTAATGACTGCTCTTTGGAAATGAGCTCGCCTTTTTTCGCTACGATAGACCCTGTTTCCGGATGCTTGATGGTTTCAAGAATGACGCGTCCGCGCACCCGTGAAGCGAAGCTCATGCCGATCGGATCAGAGTCCTCACGGTAGAGATAGACTCCCTCGGTGTCATTGCAGGCGGCCTCGCGGACGATGATATCCTGCGATACATCGACCAAGCGACGCGTCAGGTATCCGGCGGAAGCGGTACGAAGCGCCGTGTCGGCAGTCCCTTTTCTGGCGCCGTGGGTGGAGATGAAATATTCAAGCACATTGAAACCTTCCTTAAACGAGCTCCGGACCGGCAACTCGATCGTTTCTCCGGTAGCCCCGGCCATAAGGCCTTTCATGCCCGTCATCTGCACCACGACGGATTCGCTTCCGCGAGCCTTGGAGTACACCATGGAATACACCGGCCCTTCCTTATCGAGTCCGGAACGGACGGCATCGGTGATCTCATTCTTCGCACCGTTCCAAATTTCAATGACGCGGTTCTTCCGCTCTTCATTGGTGAGAAGACCCATATTGTATTGTCCTTTCACTTCCGTCACCTTCACTTCGGCGGCGGCCAAGATGGCCCCCTTTTCTTCCGGAACCACGAGGTCGTCCATGCCCCAGCTGATACCGGACTTGGTGACCGATCGGAATCCCAGATCCTTCAGCTTATCCGCGAAAAGCGCGGTCTCGTCTTGGCCGATTTCCTCGAGCATGCGCGACATGATGCCCCGCAATTCTTTCTTGGTCAGCTCCTCGTTGATGAAACGGAGTTTCTCGGGAAGGATGTCATTGACCAATACCCGTCCGGCGGAAGTCTCTATGAGAGATCCTTCCCAGAGCATCTTGATCCTTGCGTTCACATCGATGATGCCGCTCTGATACGCGAAGATGACTTCCTCCATGGATCCGAACGCCTTCCCGGCCCCTTTGCCCTCCGGCTTGAAATGCGTGAGGTAATAGATGCCGAGCACCATATCGAGCGTCGCCGAAACGATCGGCTCTCCGGATGCGGGCTTGAGAAGGTTCTTCGAGGAAAGCATGATATTCGCGCTCTCCCACCGTGCCTGATCCGTAAGCGGGACATGGACGGCCATCTGGTCCCCGTCGAAGTCGGCATTGAACGCGCTGCATACCATCGGGTGAAGGCGGATCGCCTTCCCTTCGATAAGTACCGGCTGAAACGCCTGGATGGAAAGACGATGCAGGGTCGGCGCGCGGTTGAGCAAGACATAGTGATGCTCGATGATCTCATCGATGATCTCATACGCTTCTTCCGTCTCCGAATCCACCATGCGGCCGGCCGTACGGACATTGTGGGCGAATTCCCTTTCTATCAGCTTCTGGATGATGAAAGGTTTGAAGAGCTCGAGCGCCATTTTCTTCGGCAGTCCGCACTGGTGCAGCTTGAGCTTCGGACCGACGACGATGACGGAGCGACCGGAATAGTCGACACGCTTCCCGAGCAGGTTCTGACGGAAACGCCCCTGCTTTCCCTTGAGGGCATCGGCAAGCGACCGGAGGGCGCGTCGCTGCCCCGTCGAAGCCGCCGCCGACACCTGGCCCCGGCGGGCACTGTTGTCCAAAAGCGCGTCCACCGCCTCTTGAAGCATGCGCTTCTCGTTGCGGGTGATGACTTCCGGCGCACCGATACCGATAAGTTTTTTCAAACGGTTGTTGCGGTTGATGATACGACGATACAGATCGTTCAGGTCCGAGGTGGCGAATCGTCCGCCATCGAGCGCGACCATCGGGCGCAAATCCGGAGGAATGACCGGAATCACCGTCGGAAGCATCCACTCGAGTTTCAGCTGCGCTTTCTTGAATCCTTGGAATACCTTCAGCCGCTGGAGGGTTTTTTTCGGATCGGTATGGACGCCGTCTTGAAGCTCGGCCTTAAGAAGCTTGATCATCGCCGGAATATCGATTTTCTCGAGGATTTTTCTCACCGCTTCGGCTCCGATCCCCGCGGAAAACACCTGGCCGAACCGGCTGGAAAGGTTGAAGTAATCGACTTCGGACAAGATACGGTACGGAGTGATCATCTTGAGCTCATCCTTGGTCGTCTTGTATTGCTCGCGCAGGTCATCCTGCGCCTCGTCGGACCCCTTGATTTCCTTCTGCTTCGACTTGTATTCCGTTTCAAGATCCTTCAAGACCTTGTCTCGGAGGAGCTCATTCACTTCGGTGATGATATACGAGGAGAAATAGATCACCCGTTCGAGTTCCGAAGGCGAAATGCCGAGGGCGAGGCCGATCTTCGACGGCACTCCGCGCAAAAACCAGATATGGGAAACAGGCGTGGCAAGCTTGATATGCCCCATCCGCTCCCGGCGGACGATGGCGCGCGTCACCTCGACTCCGCACTTGTCGCACACGATTCCCTTATACCTGATCCGCTTGTACTTTCCACAATAGCACTCCCAGTCCTTGGCGGGTCCGAAGATTTTCTCGCAGAACAAGCCTTCCGGCTCATATCGTTGCGTGCGGTAGTTGATGGTCTCGGGCTTGGCCACCTCTCCGGTGGACCATTCAAGAATCTCTTCCGGGCTGGCGAGTGTCAGCCGCACGCTATCGAAGTCGCTTACTTTGGTGATGTTTTCCGTCGACATAGATTTGACATTAAGTCCTTTAGACGATGATTAGCGATCTCCGAAATTCTTTTCCGGTCCCGAAGATTCGCCATCTTCCCCATCGGAAGATTCCGTCTTCGCGCCCTTGAGCTCGACATTGAGACAGAGTCCCTTGAGCTCATTGACCAATACATGGAATGAGGCGGGAATATTCGGAGATTTTATCGGCTCGCCTTTGATGATGGATTCGTATGCTTTCGACCGTCCAAGCACATCATCCGACTTGATAGTAAGCATTTCCTGCAGCGTATACGCGGCACCGTATCCTTCGAGCGCCCACACTTCCATTTCCCCGAATCGCTGGCCTCCGAACTGCGCCTTGCCCCCGAGCGGTTGCTGGGTGATAAGGGAATAGGGCCCGATGGATCGCATGTGAAGCTTGTCTTCGACCAGGTGGTTGAGCTTCATGATATACATGACTCCGACCGTGGATTCATTGTCGAACGACTGTCCGCTCTTTCCGTCGACGAGACGGATCTTTCCGTTCTGAGGAAGTCCCGCCTTCTTAAGCTCGCTCTTGATCGTCGTTTCCGATATGCCATCGAGCGCGGGAGAGGCGACATTGTAGCCCAAAGTTCGCGCGGCCCAGCCGATGTGCGTTTCCAGGATCTGCCCGATATTCATACGGCTCGCGACGCCGAGAGGGTTCAAGATGATATCGACCGGGGTTCCATCAGGAAGATACGGCATATCCTCGGCCGGTGCGATATGCGAGATGACTCCCTTGTTGCCGTGCCGTCCTGCAAGCTTATCTCCGACGGAGAGCTTGCGGATGCGCGCGACGGAAACCTGGATCTGCTCGAATACCCCCATAGGGAGCTTGTCACCCTTGTCCCGGGAGAAAATTTTCACATCGACCACTTTGCCGTGTTCCCCATGAGGGAGATAGAGCGAGGAGTCCTTCACATCGCGGGCCTTTTCCCCGAAAATGACGCGCAAGAGTCGTTCTTCGGCGGTCAAGTCGCCTTCGCCTTTCGGCGTGATTTTTCCGACCAATATATCGCCCGAGGAAACCTCGGCTCCGATGCGGACGATGCCGCCCTCATCAAGATTTTTCAACCGGTCTTCGCCGATATTCGGGATATCCCGCGTCACCACCTCCGGTCCGAGCTTCGTGTCGCGGACATCGATGGAGAAGTCCTCGATATGGATGGAGCTGTATCGATCGGCATGGATGACCCTCTCGGAAACGATGATCGCGTCCTCGTAGTTGAATCCCTCCCACGGAACGAACGCAACGAGCATATTCTGTCCCAAGGCAAGCTCGCCATGATCGGTGGATGCTCCGTCCGCCAAGACATCGCCTTTTTTGACCAGCTGCCCTTTGGTGACCCGCGGCACCTGGTTCATGCTTGTAAACGAGTTCGATTTCGCGAAAGTGAGCAGCTTGTATTCACGATCGAAATATTCTTTCTTCGAACCGACGGGCGTTTTTTCTCGCACGATCACAATCGATCCGTCAACGAATATCACCTCTCCGTCACGAGCCGCCACGACTACCTGTCCCGAATCTTTTGCCGCCTTGTCCTCGATACCTGTTCCGACGATCGGCGCTTGGGGAACAACGCAAGACACGGCCTGCCGTTGCATGTTCGAACCCATGAGCGCGCGGTTCGCGTCATCGTGCTCCAAGAAAGGAATGAGGGATGTCGCGACGGAAATACACTGCTTCGAAGACACGTCGACATAGTTGAGCTCGGTCGCCTCGATCATCTCCGGATGACCCTTCACGCGTGCCTCGACGAGCGAGCTTGTGATGTTCCGATACTCATCGAGCACGATGCCGGCATGCGCGATGGACTGCCGATCCTCGACGATGGCATTGATATATTCGACCTCGAGCGTCACGAAGGGCTTCACGGAAATGGTTTCCCCTTTCTTCGCCTTCGCTATCTGGGCCGCGATCTTTTCATCAGAAACGATGTCGCCTGCTTTGGCGATGCCGGAAACAGTCTCATTGAGTATGCGATGCAAAAGAAGCTCCGGAGTGGCAGCCACTTCTTTGCGCACCTTGAGATACGGAGTTTCAAGAAAACCATACTCGTTGACGCGCGCATAGGTCGCCAGGTGTCCCACGAGACCGATGTTCGGACCTTCCGGCGTCTGGACGGGGCAGATGCGTCCGTAGTGGCTATGGTGCACATCGCGGACTTCGAACCCGGCGCGCTCTCTCGTCAACCCGCCCGGGCCCATGGCCGAGAGGCGGCGCTTGTGCTCGAGTTCGGCGAGCGGATTGACCTGGTCCATGAACTGGGAGAGCTGCGAGCTTGAGAAAAACTCCTTCACCGACGCCGCGACCGGGCGAGGGTTCACCAATTGTCCGGGGACAACCGTCAATAAGTCGCAGGTACTCATGCGATCTTTGACATTGCGCACCATCCGATAGATGCCGACGCGCAGCTTATTCTGGATAAGTTCGCCTACCGCGCGGACGCGGCGATTCCCCAAGTGGTCGATATCATCCGGTCGGCCATTCGGATCATTCGCCAAGCGGATCACTTCCCGGATGATAAGCAGGAGATCCTCGGTATTGAGGATGCGGTTCTCCTCGGTATTTTCCCGCTCTATGGAAAGTCGCTGGTTCAAGCGATACCGCCCGACCGCGCCAAAGTCATAGCGCTCGAAGTTGAAAAACATCGAGTTCACCATCTGCTTGGCATTTTCCTCCGTGGCAAGATCCCCCGGACGGATCCGTTTGTAGACCTCGCGGTACGCTTCGCCGCGATTCGGTATGGTGTCTTTGGCGAAAGTCTGATCGAGATATCGCTTTTCTCCGGTATCGATATCGGCGAACGCCTCCCGTATCGCCTTTTCATCATAACCGAAAGCCTTGAGCAGTACCGTTATGGGAAGCTTGCGCTTGCGGTCGATTTTTACCGAAATCACGCCATCGAGATCCATCTCGATTTCAAGCCAGGCTCCGCGGTTCGGGATGATTTTCGCTCCGAAAAGCTTCTTTCCCTTGTCGAACGACATCGTGAAGAACACGCCTGGAGATCGGATGAGCTGGGAAACCACCACGCGCTCCACGCCGTTTATGATAAACGCGCCTCGCTCGGTCATGAGCGGAAATTCTCCGAGATAGATTTCCTGTTCCTTGACCTCTCCGGTTTTTTTCAACACCAAAGTCGCCTTCGCGCGCAAAGGAGCCTCGTATGATATATTCTTTGCCTTCGCGGTTTCTGGGTCGTACTTCGGCTCATCAAGATAATAGTCGGACAGCGAAAGCTCGAGGTCCTTTTCGGTGAAGTCGGTGATCGGATTGACTTCGTCGAAAAGCTCCTTCAACCCTTTCTCCCAAAACCATTCATAGGAGTCGGATTGGATCTCAATCAGGTTCGGCAGGGAGACCAAAAGCTGGTCTTGAAAAAATTTCCGCTTCGAAAGCGAAGAATGCTCGCTGAAATGCTCTTTAACACGGAGTGCCGGCTTCGCTTGAGACATACGAAAAATGACCATCACATTCTTCTTGCTTTCTGTACCGGAAAAACAAGCAGATTTGATGGTTAACAACTATTTATAAATTGTGCTTCGCTTGAGGACGCTCAACATGCTTCTGTGGAGAAAAGGACAAAATGCAAATCCGCGACAATCGGAAGACGCGGTTCTTTTGTTTTGTCTAGCCGTCGCCAGACATACCCGGGGAAAGTCCAAGATCTTGATATCGAGTAGACTGATACTATCAATTGAGCGTTTTCTTGTCAAGTGTCAAAAAATGTCCTCCCCGCGATTCTCAGGCTTTTATGGCGAAGAGAAAAGTTTTCGCCACCGTCTGAGCTATTTTCACCGAGGTAAAGGCGTCGGACACTTCGGTTTCTATACGGAAATCAGTCACCATTTCCGCCGAAAGCCCGCGTTCACGCAAGATTTCGTCTATCGCGACGAACAGCTGTTCTCCCATATCCCGCCGCTCCGCCCAGGCCCGGGACGCGATCACCTTCTCGCCTTCAAAGAGCGTCAGGCAAGACTTTTCTTTCTCGATATTCAAAACGAATATATTCGCCATAGGAGAGATCAGCGTAATTTCTTCCAATCGAAATTCCATGGGTCGGTCTTGCGATCGGGGGCGATATCATCGTGCCCGACGACATACTTCACGCCATGGCGTTTTTTGAGGATGGCGATGAGCTCACTCAATGACTGATACTGAGCATCGGTATACTTGTCATCCTTGCTGTTTATAAGTTCGATACCGATCGAGAATCCGTTCACATTCGTTCGGCCGTCGGGCATTTTTGAAACGCCGGCATGATAGGAGATATTCTTGTCTTCCACGAGCTGAAAGATATTTCCCTTGCGATCGACCACATAATGCGGCGCCACATCATACGACTTCCATATATCGATGATACGGTCCACCGAATAGATGTCGCCGCCTTGATTATTGTACGATGAGTGCAGGACGATCGTGTCGATGGCGCGCCCCTCCGATTCGCCATATCCGAACGAGACGAGCCGCTTCTTGATACTGTCGCTCCCTCCGCTTGTGGTTTCTGTGGTTCGAGAGGCGTCAGTGCTGGGTTCGGCGATTTTTTCGGCTTTTTTCACCGGCACTTCGGGGACGGTCTCGGCCGCCTTTTCTTCCACCCGCGCCTTCGCTTCTTCCGCTTTCTCGATCGTATCGGTTGCCTGCTCGGGTGTTTGCGCGGTTTCCGTCTGCGGCGACGGAGAAGGATTCTCAAGCGTCACGCGAGCGCCTTCCTGAGGAAAGAGAAAGTATCCGGCCGAGGCCAGCGCGATACCGATCGAAAGAAATATTGCGAGGAGTCCCATAGTGCCTTCAGTCTATGACAAAAGAGAGAAAAGGAAAAGCTGGCGCGAGCACCAGCTTTTCCGACGCTTGAGTTTGACGAAAATCCGCTATTATTTCTTTCCCTTCTTCTTTCCGCCGGAAAAAAGCAAGGTTGCGGCCGCCCCGAGCGCCGCGCCGATACCGGCCGCGATCGCCGCCGCCTTTTCCGGGTTTTTCTTCATGAAATCTTCGGCGGTTTTTGCCACCGATTCGACGGACTTCTTCATCTTCATGGCTTCTTTTTCTACAAGCTTCTTGTTCTTATCGATCTCACTTCCGACCTTCGCCTTCATGTCGTTCATACTCTCTGTGAGCATATTTTTTGCCATACGCTTATGTTAGCCGATTATGTCACTTCAATATATCATTTTTTCCAAAAAATGGTAAGTCCCATGGCGAGAGCGAGGACTGCCGCGCCGACGATCATCTCTCCGCTGCCCGGCACTCCATAAAACGAGCTCAGAAAATACGCGACGCCCTGGAAGAGAAACCAAAGTCCGAAAACAACCAGGCTTAGGACGAATCCTCGACGGACAAGCTTCTGAGCGAGGTCCTCGACGCCTTCCGAAATGCCCGCGAAGAATTTCGCGACGAACGATTGCGCGCTCCCGAACACCATCTCAAAAATCCACGAAAGATCCAAGCCTGCGAGAATGCCCTTTCTTTTTTTCTGTTCCGACATACGCCATTCCCTAAATTATCTCATTCTTGCTTTTTTCTCTTTCATTATACGAGAAATTTCGAGGAGGGTCAAAAAATCGCCACTACGTCATCTCGCGCGCTCCCTGACCAGAACAATGTGGAGCGAGATACGGGAATCGAACCCGTGCCCTAACCTTGGGAAGGTCATGTACTACCATTATACTAATCTCGCCGGAGTACCCTGCTTCCGACAAAAAACAGTCTACCACAAACAAATAGCTTGTACAGAGAGGCGTACCCTGTTCAAAGCTTTCTTCCCATGATAAAATCTCGAAGTAAAAAATCTTCCAAAAAATCATGCATCTTTCGCTTACACGAGGGAAAAAAATCACCCTCGCCATACTTGGCACCCTTATCCTGGGCTCGCTTTTACTTTTTTTCTACGCCAAAGACCACAGAGAGGAGTTCGCCGCCGGCGGATTCGCGATTTTTGAAAAAGTTTCCCAGCTCCTCCCCCTTGAAGCGGATACGAAAAAGGAGATCGAGGCCATAGGAACGCTCGTATCTGCCCTCAGCAAGCAAGACGACACCACGCGGACATTCTTCCTCATGCTCCAGAACAACTACGAGCTTCGCCCGGGCGGAGGATTCCTCGGCCAATACGCCATACTCAAAATAAAAAATGGGAAAATAATCTCCTTCGACTTCGAAGACGCGAACCTCCTCGATCAGCGCATTAAAAACGCCAAAATAAAAATCACTCCTCCGTGGCCCCTGACCCGCTACGCGCAGATCAAGCGATGGATGCTCCGCGATTCCAACTTCTCTCCCGATTTCCCCACCAACGCGAACAAGGTCGAGTATTTCTATCGCCTCGGCGGCGGACGGGAGAAGCTCGATGGCGTAATCGCGATCAATGCCGATGTGCTCAACCATATAATCGGCGTGGTAGGACCTATCACCATCGACGGATTCGGGACCTATACCGCGGAGAACGCGGCGATCGATCTCGAAGAAGATGTCGAAAAGGCATACCTCGGCGAAGAAGTGCCGGCCGCAGTGAAGGAAAACAGGAAAAATGTCATGAAACGGCTTGCGGCCGAAATAGTAAGTCGCGTGAGCAGCCTGAGCGATATCCAAAAACTTTCCGCCCTCGGCCTCGAGGAGCTTCGCAGCAAAAATATCCAACTCTTTTTCAAAGACCCCGAATTGCAAAAGCAAGTCGAGGAAGTCCACTGGGACGGCTCGGTCTCGAAAAATTGGAACAAGGACTATCTCATGATAGTCGATGCCAACCTCGGAGCGTTGAAAACCGACTATTATATCCGGCGATCCCTCGAATACACCGTCGACTTCACCGGTGAAAAACCGAAAGCGACCGTCCTTTATTCGTACAATCACACGGCGACGGCGGGCAACTGGAGAACCAGCGACTATCATACCTACACGCGGATTCTCGCGCCGTCCGGATCGAAATATATCGAAGAAAGCCGCGTAAAAACCGGCGGAGTCTCCTCTCAGGAGTCCCCCGAGTGGAACAAGATGGTATTCGGGTACAAAGTAGACGCCCTTATCGGCACCGTGCTTCCGACTTCCATAAGCTATGAGCTCCCCGCGAGCATAACCCCGGACAACTACGAGCTTCTCATACAAAAACAGTCCGGCACCGGAACCATTCCCGTCAAAGTCACCCTCAAAACCAAAGACCGAGAATACATACAGAATGCCGAACTCCTCCATGACCTCCGTTTTTCGATCCGCTCCGTGGATAAAGAGAAGAAATAACGCGTCGTAACTATCAATTTTATGACTACCCAGCCTCTCTCCACCGTTCGCCACTCCCTCGCGCATGTTCTCGCGATGGCCGTAAGGGAGCACTACCCTGAAGCGAAAATCGCGACCGGACCCGCCACTGAAAACGGCTTCTTTTATGATATTCTCTTCCCTGAGGGGCAATCGCTGGCGCCAAGCGATCTGCCGAAGCTGGAAAAATCCATGCGCTCCTTCCTCCATCGGGATATTCCTTTCACGCGGCGAGTCGTTACCCCCGACGAGGCGAAAAAGCTGTTCGCCGACAATCCTTTCAAAATGGAAATCATCGAGTCTCTCGAGCGGGAGGGAGCGGAAATCAGCGTCTATGACACTCTCGACTTTACCGATTTGTGCGAAGGCCCTCATGTCGAATCGACGAAAGGTATAGCCATAGACGCGTTTCGTCTCACCGCAACGGGCGGCGCCTACTTTCGAGGGGATGAGAACAACCCCATGCTGACACGGATTTCCGGCATCGCTTTTGAAAGCAAAAAAGTCTTAGAGCATTATCTGTGGCAACAGGAAGAAGCGAAAAAGCGGGACCACCGCAAGCTCGGGCGCGAATTGAAGATATTCACCATCTCCGATCTCATCGGAGCAGGACTCCCGCTCCTCCAGCCCAAGGGCGCGAGCATCCGCGCCTCGCTCGAAGAATACCTCTGGCAGCTCAACCAAGAAAAAGGATACGCGCGCGTGTGGACGCCTCATCTCGCCAAAGAGTCTCTCTACGAAACATCCGGGCACGCGAGCAAGTTCGGCGACGAGCTCTTCCGCGTACGAGGCAAGGAAGACTCGTTCATATTGAAGCCGATGAACTGTCCCCACCACATGCAGATATTCGCTGACAACCAGTGGAGCTATCGGGACATGCCCGTACGATACTTCGAGCCTGCCACCGTCTATCGCGACGAAAAATCAGGCCAGCTTTCCGGACTCACGAGAGTCCGCGCCATCACGCAAGATGATGGACACCTGTTTTGCAGGATAGATCAGGTGGGACAGGAAGTAGGCGCGCTCATAGACATCATCAAGACCTTCTACCGGACATTCGGCATGGAGGATTATCGGGTAAGCCTCTCGGTACGAGGGGAGAACAAGGAAGCGTTCCTCGGCGATGATGCCATATGGGACAAGGCCGAAGCCGCTCTCGAAGAGGCGGCCAAAGAAAACCGCCTTCCCTACGTACGACAGGCGGGAGAAGCGGCCTTCTACGGACCGAAGCTTGATTTCATCTTCAAGGATTCTCTCGGGCGTGAGTGGCAGCTTGCGACCATCCAATGCGATTTCAATCTCCCCTTGCGGTTCGATCTTTCCTTTATGAATGCCGCTGGCGAAAAAGAACGCCCCGTAGTCATCCACCGTGCTATTTCAGGATCACTCGAGCGATTCATGGGCATCATGATAGAACATTTTTCCGGCGCATTCCCGTTCTGGATCGCGCCGACCCAGATACAGATCCTGCCTATCAGTGAAACGGAGGCTGCTTACGCGGAAACGGTATCCCACGCGCTCAAAGGGGCCGGGTTCCGAGTCGAACTCGACACCTCAAGCGAAAGTTTGGGGAAAAAGATCCGCAATGCGAAAATGGAAAAGGTTCCCTATCTTCTGGTTATCGGAAAAAATGAAGTGGCGAACAAGACGGTCACCCTCGAAAGCCGCGATCGCGGAAAGATCGGAGAGCAGACTATGGAAACAGTCATCGAACTCCTCTCGAAAGAAAACGCTGAAAAAACTCTCGGCCAAACGGTATCCTGAAAAAAACGAGGGTCGCGATTTTTTCAACTTATATCGAGAGAGTCCGACTACTTTCTCGCGCACGCGCCATCAGCCCATAGCCCCCTCTTGTTTTGTTTCGCGGATCGTTCGGCCTCACGAAATACCTCCTGCATGGCTATGTCAGGCGGGAAGCTGGACGCGAAAGCGTATCCCTCACGCACCAAAACCTCGTTCACCAAAGTCCCATCTTCGAGATACACATACCGCAAAAGCCGGCCGTAGCGATCAGTATCGGAAATATCTTTTTGCATCCGAATTTTTTTTCCGGAAACCAGCGCGCGGTTTTTCTCGCTCGCTTCTTTGCCGAAACATTCGATCGGCGCGTTCGGTTTGACAGTCTCGGGCGTGTCGATGCCGATATACCGCACCGTCTCCCCGCTTGCGAGCGCTATCATGTCTCCATCGACGATCCGATCAACTGCTGCGAATCCCGCGCTCGCCTCCTACTCCCCTTCCGT
>CALMHZ010000022.1 GCA_937864125.1 uncultured bacterium | reverse complement strand
CACCACTTTATGCCTCGCACGACTCCCATCGAGAAGTATCGCAACATCGGTATCATCGCCCATATCGATGCCGGAAAGACGACGACTACCGAACGCATCCTCTTTTATACCGGCATCACGCACAAGATAGGCGAGGTGCACGAGGGAGCCGCGACCATGGACTGGATGGAGCAGGAGCAGGAGCGCGGCATCACGATCACTTCCGCCGCGACCACCTGTTTTTGGAAGGGCCACCAGATCAACATCATCGATACTCCGGGGCATGTGGACTTCACCGTCGAGGTGGAGCGTTCCTTGCGCGTGCTCGATGGCGGGGTCGTCGTGTTCGACGGCAAGGAAGGCGTCGAGCCGCAATCGGAGACCGTGTGGCGCCAGGCGGAAAAATACAATGTGCCGCGCATGTGCTTTATAAACAAGATAGACAAGGAGGGGGCGGTTTTCGAGGATGCGCTTGCGTCGATCTGGAACCGGCTGACGCCGAATGCCGTGCCGATCCAGTATCCGCTCGGGGTGCGCGGGGACTTCTATGGGCTTGCCGACCTCATGACGATGAAAGGGTATACCTTCGAAGGGGAGATGGGAGAGCGGGTGATCGAAGGGGAAATTCCCGCGGAGTATCTCGATAAGGCGAAGGAGTGGCGGGAGAAAATGGTGGAAAAAATCTCCGAAACCGACGAGGCGTTGACGGAAAAATATTTGAACGGCGAGGAGATTTCCGTCGAGGAACTGAAGGCGGCCCTTCGTCGCGCGACGATCGCGGTGCGTTTGCATCCGGTGTTTACCGGGACCGCGCTCCGCAACAAAGGGGTGCAGCTCATGCTCGATGCGGTCGTCGATTACCTGCCGTCGCCGCTCGATATCCCTCCGGTGCACGGAGTGAATGCCAAGACGAATACCGAAGAAATCCGGGAGACCAAGGACGACGCGCCGTTTTCAGCGCTTGCTTTCAAAGTGGCGACCGATCCTTTTATCGGGCAATTGACATTTTTCCGCGTCTATTCCGGGACGCTCAAAGCCGGAAGCTATGTCCTCAACTCGACCAAGGGGGAGAAGGAGCGCGTGGGCCGGATCGTCCGCATGCATGCGAATAACCGCGAGGAAATAAGCGACATATCCGCAGGCGACATCGGCGCGTTGGTCGGCATGAAGGTGACGACGACCGGCAACACTCTCTGCGACGAGGAGCATCCGGTGATTCTCGAATCCATAACTTTTCCCGAGCCCGTCATCGATATCGCGATCGAGCCGAAAACCAAGGCGGATCAGGAGAAAATGGGCGTCGCGCTCAAGAAGTTGGCCGAAGAAGATCCGACTTTCCGGGTGCATACGGACGAGGAGACGAACCAGACCATCCTTTCCGGCATGGGCGAGCTTCATCTCGATATCATCATCGATCGCATGAAGCGCGAATTCAAGGTCGAGGTGAATACCGGCCGTCCTCAGGTGGCGTATCGGGAAACGATCAAGGAGAAGGCCGAGGCGGAAGGGAAGTATATCCGGCAGTCCGGAGGCCGCGGGCAGTACGGGCATTGCTGGCTCCGTGTCGAACCGGCGGAGACCGGGGCTGGGTATGAGTTCGTAAACGAGATCAAAGGAGGGGTGATCCCGGCGGAATTCATCAAGCCGATCGATCGCGGCGCGTTCGAGGCGATGCAGACCGGCGTCGTCGCAGGCTATCCGATGGTCGATGTGAAGGTGACCTTGTACGACGGATCTTTCCACGATGTGGACTCCTCGGAAGCCGCCTTCAAGATCGCCGGGTCGCTCGCGTTCAAGGAGGCCTCCCGACGGGCCAAGCCGGTCATCCTCGAGCCGGTCATGAATGTCGTCGCCATCACGCCCGAGCAGTTCATGGGCGATGTGGTCGGTGACTTGAACTCCAAGCGCGGGATGATCAAGGAGATGCAGGACCGAGGCGAAGGCAACGCGCGCGTCAAAGAAATCCATGCCGAGGTGCCGCTTGCGTCCATGTTCGGGTACGCGACGGCGCTCCGCTCGATGTCGCAGGGACGGGCGAGCTACTCCATGGAATTCGGACACTACACCGAGGTGCCCGCGAATGTTTCCGCCGAGATCATCAGCAGCCGGCAGGGAATGGCCGCCAAGGGGGGAGAAGCCTAAAGCGGGTCGGCAGATTGTCTTCCAAATCCCTCTTGACAAAAGAAATGAGTGTTGATAGGATTACGACTGATGTTTTCTTACATTTTTCCTCCTTGAAAAAAGAAGGGAAGTGAGGGATATGTTTGTCGATAAAAAATAATTTATTAAATATTTGATTGCGGATGCGGGGTGAGAGGCACTCCCTTTAGGCAGTCCACTATTCTATGGCAGAGCAGTTCAAGCGGACAAAACCGCATGTGAATGTCGGCACTATCGGACATGTTGACCACGGCAAGACCACTCTTACCGCGGGTATTTTGAATGTCCTTTCCATGAAGGGATTCGCCAAAGCGCGCGGTATCGACGATATCGACAAGGCGCCGGAAGAAAAGGCGCGCGGTATAACAATCGCGACCGCTCACTGCGAGTACGAGTCTGATGCTCGTCACTACGCCCATGTCGACTGCCCGGGACACGCCGACTACATCAAGAACATGATTACCGGCGCCGCGCAGATGGACGGAGCGATCCTCGTGGTCGCCGCAACCGACGGCCCTATGCCGCAGACCCGTGAGCACATCCTCCTTGCCCGACAAGTCGGAGTGCCGGAAATCGTGGTATTCCTCAATAAAGTCGATATGGTGGATGACGCTGAACTGGTCGACCTCGTCGAGGCGGAAGTTCGCGAGCTCCTCACCAAGTATGAATTCGACGGGGACAACGCGTCCGTCATCCGCGGAAGCGCTCTCAAGGCTCTTGAGGCGAAGTCCCTCGAGGATGAAGGCGCCAAGCCTATTCTCGAGCTCATGGATGCTCTTGACGCGAAGATCCCCGAGCCTATCCGTGATACGGAAAAGCCATTCCTCATGCCTATCGAAGACATCTTCTCGATCGAAGGCCGCGGTACGGTAGTCACCGGCCGCATCGAGCGCGGAGTCGTCAATATCAACGAGGAAGTCGAGATCGTCGGACTCAAGCCGACCGCCAAGACCGTCGTGACCGGTGTCGAGATGTTCAACAAGCAGCTCGATCGAGGCCAGGCTGGCGACAATGCCGGACTCCTCATCCGCGGCATCAAGAAAGAAGATGTCGAGCGAGGACAGGTGTTGGCAAAGCCCGGATCCATAACCCCGCACACCGAATTCGAGGGAGAAGTATACATCTTGTCCAAAGAAGAAGGCGGACGGCACACCCCGTTTTTCAAAGGCTACAAGCCGCAATTCTATATCCGAACCACGGATGTTACCGGTGAAGTGGAGCTTCCGGAAGGTTCCGAGATGGTCATGCCGGGCGACACGGTGACTTTGAAGGTCAAGCTCATCGCTCCAGTCGCCATGGAGACTGGAATGCGCTTCGCGATCCGCGAAGGCGGACGGACAGTCGGAGCGGGAGTCGCAACGAAAATCATCAAGTAATCCTGTTTTTGGAAACCGCAAGCGGAGTCGCTCCGCTTGCTCCTTCCGAAAATAGAAGCGAAGAAGAGGAAAGAGGCGTAATTTTCCAGAATAGAGAAATGGCCAAAAAAGTAACAACTGAAGCGGAGATGCGCATGCGGGTGAAAATCAAGGCGTACGATCACAAGGTCATCGATCAATCCGCGAGAAAGATCGTCGAGACGGCCGAGAGAAGCGGCGCAAGCATCATGGGTCCGGTCCCGCTCCCGACAGAAATACATAAAGTGACGGTCAATCGATCCACCTTTGTCCACAAGAATGCGAGAGACCAATACGAGATGCGTGTGCACAAAAGACTGATTGACATCATGAGTCCCACCCCGAAGACTATCGAGCTCCTCACCAATCTCGATTTGCCGACAGGAGTGGATGTGGAGATAAAGATGTAAGGGAGGCGAAGCGCGGAGATGCAGGGAATACAATCGTACTCGTTAAAGTCCTCGATCGGGGATACTGAACGGGCCAGGCGGTGGACGCGCTTTGGCTGGGAAGGAACCAGCTTTTTGTTTTCCTCGAAGGGGGCGATAGAAGAAGTTATACACGATACTGAACATATGAAGTTTCTCATCGGAAAAAAACTTGGAATGACGACGCTCCACGAGGGGCTCATCTCTCAGAATGTGACCCTTATTTCCTGCAAAGACAATACCGTGTCTTTGGTTCGTACGGTGGATCGCGACGGATATGCGGCCGTACAGCTTGAGGCGCAGAAAACCGCACGGAAGACTGTCAAGAAAGAATTCCGTATGCCGTTCTCTTCCAAGGGAAAGGATGAGGATTCCGCGACTGCGGCCATCTCGGGCGTGTCGGCAGGAGACAAGGTGACGCTCGACTCGTTCGAAGCGGGCGACATAGTCGATATTTTCGGTGTGACCAAGGCCAAGGGATTCCAGGGAGTCGTGAAGCGGCACGGATTCGCCGGAGCTCCCGCGAGCCATGGCCGGAAGCATGATATGCGCAAGCCAGGATCGATCGGTGCGACTTTCCCGGAGCATGTCGTGAAGGGTCGGCGTATGGCCGGACGGATGGGAGGCGAGCATTTCACCGTAGAGAATCTTCGGATACTGCTTGTCGATGTGGAAAAAGGACTGATAGCGGTCCGCGGCGCGGTGCCGGGAAACAACGGGGGGATAGTCGGTATTCTCGGTATGGGAAAGAAAGTCGCCGCTTCCAAATAATCACGCACTCAAAGAGAGAATTATGATACAGGCTCCGCTCTACAACGTGAAAGGTGAAAAAACGGGATCGATCGATCTTCCCGAGGCGCTGTTCGATGCTCCGTCGAACGACACCCTCGTCCACCAGATCTATGTCGCCATCTCGGCGAATCTCCGGAGTCCGATCGCCCACACCAAGGGCCGAGGAGAGCGCTCCGGTTCCGGGAAAAAGCCATGGAAGCAGAAGGGGACGGGGCGCGCCCGCGTCGGTTCCGTCCGAAGTCCGCTCTGGCGGAAGGGAGGCGTGACCTTCGGTCCGACCAAGGAACGGAATTTTTCCAAGGATACCAATAGGAAGATGCGCCAGAAAGCCCTCCGTATCGCCTTGTCGGAAAAACTGCGATCGGAAAAACTACGCATCGTCGACGCGCTGTCGTTTGAGGTAAAAAAGACGAGCTCTTTCGTCGCCTTGCTCGACAAGATAAACGCCCGACCAGGAAAAGTGCTGATAGGATTTTCAAAAAACGAGCGTGAAACCGAGCTTATGAGCCGGAACATCAAGAAGACGACGAATGTCCTCTCGGAGAACATGAGCGTCTACGATCTCTTGAATCACGAATACCTGCTCCTTTCGAAGGAGTCGATAGACCTCCTCATCGCGCGTTCCGCAAAGCATGAATCATCCAAATAGAATCCTATGGCATTGTTTGAGAAAAAAACCGAGAAGAAGCAGGCTGATACTTCGAACATGAAGGATTCTTTGCCGCTCCAGACGCTCGCGAATCGGATACTCCTTTCCTTGCGCGTGACCGAGAAGGCCTACCTTCTTAACGCCTTGAATCAGCATGTGTTCCAGGTCGCGAAGGACGCTACCAAGGCATCGGTCCGTCTCGCTATCGAGACCGTCTACGGGGTCCATGTCAAAAATGTCCGGATAGTCAACATTCCTCGAAAACGAAAAGTATCCGGTCGGCACGAGGTGTTCGTCTCGGGCATGAAAAAAGCGATCGTCACTCTCGCGAAGGGGGAGACGCTTGCGGAAGGAAAAAAATCTTAGATTTGAACGCTTATGGCCATTAAGATATACAAGAAGAATACTGCCGGTCGCCGTTTCATGTCTATCGTGAAACCGGATCAGGTTTCGGCTACGACTTCTCTTAAGTCCCTTCTGCGCCCGATACTGAAGACCTCGGGACGCAGCCACGGGAAAATTTCCGTGCGCCACAAGGGAGGCGGACACAAGCGCATGTATCGATTGGTGGACTTCCGTCAGGACAAGCTCGATATTCCGGCAAAGATCGAACAGATCGAACGGGATCCGAACCGTTCCGCGCTTATCGCCCTTTTGGCCTATCGCGACGGAGAGAAGCGTTATGTCATAGCGACCTCCGGGATGAAAGTCGGTCAGGAAATCATTTCCGGCCCCCAGGCGCCCATCGCCGAGGGCAATCGTTTGAAAATACAGAACATCCCGACGGGAACCGTCATCTGCAATATAGAGATGAAGATCGGTCGTGGCGCGCAGATGGTCCGAAGCGCGGGATCGAGCGCGACGCTCATGGCGCTTGAAGGCGAAATGGCGCAGGTAAAACTGGCATCCGGAGAGGTCCGCTTGATTTCTAAGGAATGCTATGCCACTATTGGACAGATCAGTAATTTCGAGCATAGTGCCGAGCGGATCGGAAAAGCAGGCCGGAACCGGTGGAAGGGAAAGCGGCCGACCGTTCGCGGTTCCGCTATGAACCCCGTCGATCACCCGCACGGAGGAGGAGAAGGACGGCAGCCGATCGGCATGCATCCGAAAACTCCATGGGGCAAGCCCGCGCTCGGGAAGAAGACGCGAAGCCGGAAGAATCCGAGCAACAAGTATATCGTGAAGCGAAGAACCAAGAAATAAGGAATTTGAAGATACTACTCTATGTCACGAAGCCTCAAAAAAGGACCATATGTAGACCCGAGAGTTCTTCGGAAGCTCGAAGGGAAAAAAGTCGGGGACAAGTCTGTCATCAAGACTTGGGCCCGATCGTCCACTATTTCTCCGGAAATGGTCGGCTTCACCTTCGGTGTCCATAACGGCCGCGAGCACACTCCGGTCTATGTCACGGAGGAAATGGTGGGACACAAGCTCGGGGAATTTTCCCCGACCAGGAAATTTGTCCGGCACGGAGGGAAGATGCAGAAGGAAATAGAGATCGCGGCGAAGCAAAGGGAGCTCGATGCCGCCAAAGCCGCCAAAGCCTCCTCCACAGCAGCCAAGAAGTAAATGAACCAAAGAATATCGTTATGCAAGTAGTGGCCAAACTCAACAACCTCAAGATTGCTCCCCGAAAGGTTCGGTTGGTTTCGAATGTCATTTCCGGTATGCAGGTGAAGGATGCGCTTATCGAGCTTTCGACCCAGGTCAAGCGATCTTCCGAACCGATGGAGAAACTTCTTCGGAGCGCCATCGCGAATGCGGAGCATAATTTCGGCTTGGACCCCTCCAACTTGTATATATCTTCTTCGATCGTCGGCGAGGGTCAGCGGCTGAAGCGCTGGCAGCCCCGAGCGTTCGGACGAGCCAACCCTATCATGCGACGACTTTCGAAAATAACCTTGATTCTCGAAGAAACCGTCCCAGGGCTGAATCGGAAAGAACGCAAGGGATCGGACGGAGTACCGACATCCGTAGCTCCCATGCCAGTGAAGATCGAAGAGCCGGGAGCTTCGCGGACGCTTCTCGAAGGAGAAGAGGTAAAGGAAGCGAAGAAGGGAGTCATCGCAAAGCAAGAGGGCAAACAAGGCGGGCCGAAGGGAGCAAAAGTCGTGAAGCGGGTCTATCAAAGAAAATCATTCTAAATATAGTCGTTATGGGACAGAAGGTTCATCCAATTGGGTTCAGGCTCGGCATTACCGCGGGATGGAAATCACGCTGGTTTGACGAGAGGAATTTTCAGAAAAAATTGCGTGAGGATGTCGAGATCCGCGCTTTCATCGAGAAGAAATGGAAAGCGGCCGCGATCGCCGATGTGTATATCGAGCGATCGGCGAGCATGATCCGCATCATCATAGCGACTTCCCGTCCCGGAGTGCTTATCGGGCGCGGGGGAACGGGAATCGAGGATCTGACCCGAGTGATGAAGAAAGCGTTTTTCCCAGGAAAAAAGATCGAGTTGAAAGTAGATGTGCAGGAAATCAAGGCGGCCGATGAGAATGCGGCGCTTGTCGGACAGCAGGTCGCCGAACAGATCGAAAAGCGCATGCCGTTCCGACGCATTCTGAAAGGGACGATCGAGAAGGTCATGACGAGCCGGAATGTCGAAGGAGCCAAGATAGAGATATCAGGACGCCTTGGCGGAGCGGAGATGTCCCGGAGGGAGTGGATTTCCCGAGGAAAGATCCCTCTTCATACCTTGCGGGCCGATATCGATTTCGCCCAGGCGGTCGCCAGGACCACCTACGGAACGATCGGAGTGAAGGTATGGATTTTCAAGGGGGAAAAATTCGAGGAACGGGAAGTGTCGGAGAATGTGGAGGCCAAATAGAGGAAGTTTTCAATCATAGAACAGAACAACGATATGTTGCTCATGCCGAGAAAAGTAAAACATCGAAAGGTTCACCGCGGCGGATGGCCGAAGGGAACGACGACTGCCGGAGCAAAAGTAAGCTTCGGAAGCTTCGGTCTCAAGGCGGTCGAGACGGGTCTTATTTCCGCGCGTCAGATCGAATCGGCTCGCCGAGCGATGACGCGATACATCAATCGTGGAGGGAAGGTGTGGATACGGATTTTCCCGGACAAACCGATGACCAAGAAGGGTGAGCAGACACCGATGGGAAAGGGAAAGGGAAGCGTCGATCACTATGTCGCCAAGGTGACTGCCGGAAGGATGCTCTTCGAGCTCGACGGCATCTCTCGGGAGCTGGCGATGGAAGCGATGCGGCTTGCGGCCCACAAGCTTTCCCTCAGGACGAAGTTTGTCGACCGGCATGGAAATGAATAAGAGAATACTATGAAGACCAAGGAATTACGGGAGAAAAATGAAGTCGAACGGGAGAAGCTCCTGCTTGAGCTCCGGACCAAGTCGCGCGAGCTTCGCTTCGCGATAGCGGGTCGTGAGACGAAAAATCACCGCGAATATCGCGCTGTGAAGAAGGACATCGCCCGGATTTTGACGCTTGCCCGAGAAGAAGCATTAACGGCATAGATACATGAGTATGGAAGAAATCAAGAAAAGCTCAACTGAAGAAACGGTATCGAAAGCTCCAAAGCTTCGTGGCGTTATTACGAGCGTCTCCATGGATAAAACGATCAGCGTCAAGGTTGATACGATGAAGACCCATCCGAAGTACCGCAAGAAGTATCTCGTATCGAAAAAGTATCTCGTGCATGCGGAGGGCGGTCCTCATACGATCGGGGAGTCGGTTCTCTTCCAGGAATGCCGGCCGATGAGCAAACGCAAACGGCACATGATCATCGCGCAAGAGAAATAATACTGAAAGACGCGTGGCGCGATGGGCTAAGCAGGATAAGATTCGTATAAAAGAGAAGTATGATTCAAGCGGAAAGCAGTTTAAAGGTAGCGGATAACTCCGGCGCGAAAGTGATCAAGTGCTTCAAGGTGCTTGGCGGGACGCGGCGGAGGTATGCGCGCGTGGGCGATGTCATCGTCGCATCCGTGAAATCGGCCGAACCCCGCGGCATGGTGAAGAAGGGGGACAAGGTCCGGGCGGTTATCGTGCGCCAGGCCCAGGCCCATCGTCGGAAGGATAATTCGTATATCCGCTTCGATGAGAATGCCGCCGTCATCGTGGATGCGAACAATGTCGATCCGAAAGGAACGCGCATTTTCGGTCCTATCGCCCGCGAGCTTCGCGAGAAGGGATTCGCGAAGATCGTTTCACTGGCACCGGAAGTTTTGTAAACGGGAGAATCCTATGAAATTCAAAAAAGGAGACGAAATCGAAGTGATCACCGGAAAAGACCGCGGAAAGCGCGGAAAGATTGTCCGTGTCATCCTCAAGGATGAGAAGATCGTCGTCGATGGGGTGAATGTCATGAAAAAACATGTGAAGGCGCGTCGCGATGGCGCGAAAGGCGAGCGGATAGAGCTGCCCTTCCCAATTCATGTTTCCAATGCTATGCTGGTATGCCCGCATACAGGCAAGCCTACCCGAATCGGGTATAAAATCGAGGGCAAGGAGAAGGTCCGGGTGAGCCGGAAATCCGGGAAATCCATTTAGCATCTGAAATTTTGGCGAATCGAACTATGAAACAGTCACTCATGAAAACGAAATACCAGGAAATTCTTCCGGATCTGAAAAAAGATCTCGGGCAGAAGAATGCACTCGCATTGCCGCGTATCGCCAAGGTGACTGTGAATGTCGGTTTGGGGCGTTTTTTGAAAGAGCAGCAACGGGTCGATGAAATCGTGGAGTCTTTGGCCACGATGACCGGACAAAAGCCGATGCTGACCCGGGCGCGAAAGGCTATCGCCGGATTCAAGATCCGCGAAGGGCTCGATGTCGGGGTAAAGGTCACGCTTCGTGGAAAGCGCATGTGGGAATTTTTGGATCGTTTTTTCTACGCCACCTTGCCGCGCGTCCGTGACTTTCAGGGCATATCGACAACTTCGGTCGACAAGAACGGCAATTGCAATATCGGACTGAAAGAGCACATGATATTTCCCGAAATCATTCCGGAGAAGGTGCAGACGGTGTTCAGCCTCCAGGTGACCATAACGACTACCGCTTTGAACGGCACCGAGGGCATGGTATTGTTTCGGAAGCTCGGGTTTCCATTCCGGACAGAAGAATAAACAATTTTATTTCCCACGAAAGAATTTCTTATGGCGAAGACTTCAGTACAAGCGAGAGCAGAGAAACATCCGAAATTTTCAACTCGTATCGTTAATCGATGTTGGAGGTGCGGACGGAAGCATGGGTATCTCCGCCGGTATGATCTCTGCCGTATCTGCTTCCGAGAACTTGCCTCCAAAGGTGAAATCCCGGGGGTGCGGAAGGCGTCGTGGTAAGAACATCTTTTTTGAAGGTAAGAATATATTTATATGCTAGATCCAATCGCAGACATGCTCACCAGGATTCGAAATGCCCAGAGAGCCGGTCACAAGACCGTTTCGATTCCCTGTTCGAAATTGAAACTCGCCATCGCGGGAGTTCTTGAGCGTCGCGGATTTATCGGGGGCATCTCAAAAGAGACCGAAGGCGTCCGTGAGACTTTGACTATCGCGCTTAAATATTCCGAAACATCCCCCTTGAAGCGCGATCCTGTCATAAGCGAGATCCGTCGGGTGAGCAGGGAAGGATGCCGCGTGTACGCGAAGAAAGGCGAAATCCGAAAAGTAAAAAACGGCTACGGAGCGGCGATCATCTCTACTTCCAAAGGAGTCATGAGCGGAGAGGATGCCTATCGCCAGGGGTTGGGCGGGGAATATATCTGTGAAGTCTGGTAATTGAAATCCTATGAGTAGAATCGGAAAAAAACCAGTAGTCGTTCCTGCGACCGTCAAAGCGTCGATACAGGCGAATGTCGTGTCGCTTACCGGCGCCAAGGGTACGCTCTCTTTGGCTCATCACACCGATGTTTCAGTCGAATTTGCCGACGGGAAATTCACCGTGAACAAGCTCGGGGAATCGAAGCGCGCTCAGGCGATCTGGGGCACCACGGCCAAGCTTCTTTCCAATATGATAGAAGGCGTCACCAACGGATTTCAGAAGCAATTGGAACTAAATGGCGTCGGTTTCCGCATGGCGGTACAGGGAAAGAAAATCAATTTCGCGCTCGGATTTTCCCATCCGGTCGAAGTGGACATCGTCGAGGGACTTGAGGCGAAAGTAGAGGGGAATGTCCTGACTATTTCCGGTATCGATAAGCAGAAAGTCGGCCAGTTTGCGGCGGAAATCAGAGGCCTCAAGCCGGTTGAGCCATATAAAGGGAAAGGCTTCCGTTATGTGGGCGAGATAGTAAGACGCAAGGAAGGCAAGAAGGCTTCCGCATAAAGAATATTTTCAAGACTATGTTGAAGAAAACCGCACGAAAAGAAGAACGGCAGGCGCGCGTACGCAGAATACGCGCGAAGATTTCCGGCGTCGAGACCCGTCCTCGCCTGGTCGTTTTCCGAAGCCTGAAGAACATATCCGTACAGGCGATCGATGATACCAAAGGGATGACGGTCGCGTCCGCCGATCTTCGGGGCATGAAGTCGGCAACCAACACCGTTTCCGGAGCATTCGAGCTCGGGAAGCATATCGGGGAAAAATGTCTCGCTCTGGGACTGAAGACCGTAGTATTCGATCGAGCGGGGTATCGATATCATGGAAAGGTCAAGGCGGTGGCGGACGGCGCAAGAGAAGCCGGACTCCTTTTTTAATATTTTCTAAAGTGATCGGAAAATCCTATGGCAAAGCCGATGAAAAAAATGGGGCGGAGAGAGAAGCCGGAGTATGATCAGAAACTCCTTGATTTGGCGCGCGTTACCCGTGTGGTAAAAGGAGGACGCCGATTCCGATTCCGTGCTACGCTGGTTATCGGCAATCGGAAGGGAAAAGTCGGGGTCGGAATCGCCAAGGGAAGCGATGTGTCCGATGCTATTCAGAAAGCCTTCAATGATGCGAAGAAGAGCCTTTCGACCGTCACGCTCGTCGGCGGAACGATCGCTCATGATGTGCGCGCGAAATATGGAAGCGCCAAAGTGATGCTCAAGCCCGGAAAAGAAGGACGGGGGCTCATCGCCGGAGGTGCTGTGCGCGCGGTCATGGATCTTCTCGGAGTGAAAGACGTGGTATCGAAGTCTCTCGGATCATCGAATTCGCTCAATCTCGCCCGCGCGACCATCCTTGCCTTGGGGGATTTGAAGAATGTCGCGAAAGCGGAAGAAACCGCTCCGTCATCTCCATCAATAAAAGAGGCGAAGGCGAAAGAAGAAGAGCCTATAACACATGCGTTGAAGTCATAAGAGATCACTATGCAGATTCATACACTTTCAGTCGAAAAGAAGAAGAGCCGCAAGCGCATCGCGCGCGGGGGGCGTCGAGGGACGACTTCCGGCCGGGGCACCAAAGGACAGAAGTCCCGCTCGGGATCTTCGGTTGATCCTTTGTTCGAAGGCGGACGGACTTCGCTTATCGAGAGGATGAAAAAAGTGAAGGGCTTCAAGTCTCCTCGATCGAAGCGGACCGCTATCACGCTCGCATTCCTTGATCGTCATTTCGAGGCGGGAGAAGAGGTAAGCCGCGCGACCCTGCTTAAAAAGAAGCTTTTCTCACCAAAAAATGTGATGGGGGGATTCAAGGTCATATCGAGCGGCACTCTTTCTAAGGCGCTTTTGTTCGATTCCCGGATACGGTTTTCCGACACGGCTCTTCTGGCGATACAAAAAAGTGGAAGCACCGTCAAAGAGGCGTAATATTGCCTTTCCCCCTTCTCATACAAAAACGATATTCCAAAAATCATGATGAGCGCACTTCGGAAAATCTGGGGCGTTTCTGAATTACGGGAGAAAATACTCTTTATTCTCGGAGTTTTGGTCGTGTATCGATTCGCGGCGAATATCCCGCTTCCCGGGGTGGATGTCTTGGCGCTTCGGAGTATTTTCGAGGGGAATCAGCTGCTCGGTCTGCTGAATATTTTTTCTGGAGGAGGGCTTTCCAATATCTCCATCGTGCTTCTCGGAGTCGCCCCTTACATCACGGCCTCCATCATCATGCAGCTTATGACGATGATTTTCCCCAAGCTTGAAAAGCTCAACAAGGAAGAGGGGGAGGCGGGGCGGCAGAAATTCAATATGTGGACGAGGTGGCTCACCCTTCCGCTTGCTACCGTGCAGTCGTTCGCGATGATTTCTCTCCTGCGATCCCAGAATGTATTGGGTGATCTCTCGCCCTTCATGATGACGGTGATGGTGGTGACGGCGGTCGCGGGAACCGTGCTTCTCATGTGGCTTGGTGAGCTTATCACGGAAAAAGGATTGGGGAACGGGGTTTCCATACTTATTTTTGCGGGCATCATCGCGGGTGTCCCTACGGCATTCGCGCGTCTCTTTTCCACATGGGATCCGTCGCAGGCTTTTACCTATCTCCTCTTTTTTCTGATCGCGCTGGTTACTATCGCGGGAGTGGTGTTTGTCAACGACGGACAGCGTATCATCCCGATATCGTATGCCAAGCGTGTCCGGGGAAGCCGGGTGTATGGCGGGACCTCCACTCATCTGCCGCTCAAGGTCAATCAGGCGGGGGTCATCCCGATCATTTTCGCCGTATCGATCATACTTATTCCGAGCATGATAGCAAGCTACCTCGCTTCCTCCGGCGGAGGGAAGGTTGCGGATATCGCCATCGCTGTCAACGCGTTTCTTCAGGATCCATGGATATACTCAGGGATGTACTTCGTGCTGGTCGCTATGTTCACTTATTTTTATACGGCCGTCATCTTTGATCCATACAAGATTTCCGAAAATCTCCAGAAACAAGGAGGATTCATTCCGGGTATCCGTCCCGGGAATGCGACCGCTCAATATCTCGGGCACATCATCAATCGTATCACGCTTGCCGGCGCGATCTTTCTCGGATCCATCGCCGTGCTTCCCTTTGTCGTGCAGAATGTGACGAACATCCAAGCTCTCCAGCTCGGCGGCGTCTCAGTACTTATCGTCGTCTCCGTTGTGCTTGAAATCATCAAGCAGATGCAAGGGCAGCTCGCGATGCGCAACTACGAGGGATTTTAATAGGAACCTTAGGGATATATCATGGAAATCATGAACGCCGCGGAAGCTTTTATTCTTCTCGGACCGCCGGGAAGCGGAAAAAGCACCCAAGCGGAAATGTGCCGCGTGAAGCTTGGGATCGAACATATCGATATGGGAGCCGCATTGCGGAAGTCGGCGCAGGAGCCAACTCCTTTCGGGATGAAGGTGAACGAAATGATGAATCGCCGTCAACAGCTGGTACCGGACGAGATCGTGCACGCGGTGCTTGAGAATGCTCTCCGGGATATGCCGAGAGGACAGTCGGTGATGATCGATGGGGCGCCGCGGCGGGAGAATCAGATCGATGAAGTGCTTTCTTTGATCGAGCGCTATGGCAAGCGATTCCGAAAAGTGATTTTCATAGAGCTTGCGGAAACGGATTCCGTCGAGCGTATTTCGCGGCGATTCTCTTGTCTTGACTGTGGCATGAAGCTTATTTTCGGCGAGAATTTTTTTGATGCAAAAGAGCGATGTCCCGCGTGCGGAGGGAAAGTAAGTCAACGGACCGATGATACGCCCGAGGGAGTGAGCAGACGGTGGAAGATTTTTCATGATGATACCATGCCGGTGCTCCAGTATTTTGAAGCCAAAGGACAGCTCTCGCGCATACCGGGAAACAATGCTCCGGAAAATATTTTCCGCGAGATAGAGCGTATTATTACCGATCGGCTCGTATGAATGAATGGATCAAATCCGAGAAAGAGATAGAAGGGTTGCGGGAATCGGGGGCCCGGCTTTCGGTCGTGCTCGCCGAGCTTGCCTTATCGGTAGCTCCGGGTATTTCAACGCGCTTGCTCGGCGAAGAGGCAGAGCGCTTGATACGCAAGCAAGGCGGTATGCCCATATTCAAGGGATATGGATCCGAGTGGGGGAAGCCTTTCCCTGCCGCGATCTGCATTTCGGTGAATGAGGAAGTCGTGCACGGAATACCTTCATCCCGTATCCTCAGGGAAGGCGATATTTTGAAGCTCGATATCGGTATGCGCTACCAGGGCATGATAACGGACATGGCGAGAACGTTTCCGGTCGGCGCGATCGCTCCGGATGCCGCGCGACTCATAACGGCGACGAAGGAGAGTCTTGATCTGGGCATATCGAAGCTGCGTTCAGGCGTACGGCTTTCGCGGTTCGCGCAGGCGGTCGAGTCGCGGGTGAAACAGAACGGTTTTTCGGTGGTACGGGACCTCGTCGGCCATGGGGTGGGGCGGGAGCTTCATGAAGAGCCGAATATCCCGAATTATTTCGTGAAAGGTATGGAAAATTTTTCTTTTCGAAAGGGCATGAGCGTCGCTCTTGAGCCTATGGTGAACATGGGGCGTCCGGCGGTCCGCCTCGCGGATGACGGATGGACATATAAGACGGCGGACGGGAGCTTGTCCGCTCACTTCGAGGATACCCTCATTATTACGGAGAGCGGAGTAGAAATCGTTACTCGAACGAGTCATGAATGAACCTGGAAACTATCTTGGAATAGATTGGGGGGAGGCCCGGATCGGAGTGTCCTTCGCGGAGAGGGAGACCCGCATCGCGTTTGCGATCGCCACCCTTAAGAACGATGCTACGCTTTTTGATCGGTGCAAGGATATCATAAAAGAGCGTGGAGCCGATACGATAATAATCGGGGCTCCGTTGTATGCGCACTCTTCGAATTCCGCCTCGGGCGGGAAATCATTCGGTCAGGTTTTGGAAAAAGCCTTGTCGGTGAAAGTTTTTTTCCATAACGAGATGTTTACGACGAAAATGGCCATCGAGAATCTTAAGGAGCGGGGAGCGAAAAATATCGCGTCATCCAATGACGCGGAGGCCGCCCGAATCATACTCCAAGAATGGCTTGATTCATCGAAAAATTTCTGATTCCACGTGTCTTCTCGCTCCTCGGGTCGAAATCTAAAGAAGGCGTTCGTACCCCCGGTCCTTCATGGACTTGAGGAGAATTTTTATGTCTTGCGTATCTTTTCGGTGGGCGATAAGGAGGGCGTCCTCGGTATCGATGATGATAAGATCTTTGACCCCGAGAAGGGCGACCACCTTTTTTGTACGGCTTTGCACAAGAGTATTTCCGCTTGCATGCGCGACGACTCGCTCGCTTAAGACAAGGTCGGTGTCATACTTGTTTTTTAGCGAGGAAAAGAGACTGTTCCACGTTCCGATATCGCTCCATATCATATGTGTCGGAATAACGAGTCTCGATTCTTCGCGCAGTTTTTCCACAAGGACGGGTTCGATGGCATCCGTCGTACAATCCTGATAAGCCGTTTCCAGCATATCTTGGTCATCCGTCGCGAGGGCATCCTTGATGATCTTCAGTGTAGCCGCCCCCTTGTCCATATATTCGCCCATCCATGTTTCCATGGTATCGGAAGCGAATATGAAATATCCTGCATTCCAGAGATATTTCCAGTCCGCAAGATATATCTCCGCTTGATCTTTCGTCGGTTTTTCTTTGAATTCCTCGACGAAAAACACCTCCTTGTCATGCGCGGACTTGAAAGCTCCTCCCATTTTTATGTAGCCGAGACCCGTATCGGGAGCGGTGGGATTGATGCCGAGGACCGCGAGTTTCGTTGGGTCTTCGGCTATCGTGTCGAGACCCAGTGTAAGCGCGGCCGCAAAGGCGTCATCGTTTTCGATAGCGTGATCGGAGGCGATGGTCGCTATGATGGTCCTGGATGAGAAAGTTTCGAAAAAAGCAGTGACCAAAAGGATCGCTGCCGCCGTGCCTCGCGCTTCCGGTTCGATGATCAGCCTGTCCGTAGGAACATTGGGGAGTATCGCCTGAACCTTTTCTTGGTAGCGGGCGGTGGTTGAAATATATATGTCCTGTTCCGGCACCACCAAAAGAGCTCGTTTGAATGTCTCTTCGAGGAGGGTGTGTTTCGAGAGGAGCGCTTGAAACTGCTTCGGATCATCTTTCCGGGAGAGGGGCCAGAGCCGCGTGCCGGATCCTCCTGCCATGATGACGATCACTCTCCGCTTATCATCCATAGGAGTGAATCAAAAAGGATACCTGAAAATCATACGGGGAAACCGCGTCTTCGGCAAGCGCTCTCCCTGTCGAATGAGCGGTATTCGTGATATAGTAAGGGCATCGTATCTTTTTTTTCGTAAAGATATGCCTGAAATTCCTCCGGACGCATCAGTCCCTTCTCTTCCCTTGAAACCCAAGCGACGCCTTTTTTTATTCCTGGGTTCTTTTGTGGCCACCGGGATTCTCGCCGTGGCAGGTTTTTTCCTCTGGCAGCGTTTTTTCACGGCGGCCCCTGAAACAGCTCCGACGCAAGCGGCTCCCATAAGCGCCGCGCCCCTTTCGGCTCCGAAAGAAAGTGAGAAGCCCGTGACTGCCGTTGAGCCGGCGCTTCCCACGGATGCTCTTTACCAGAGCGAACATTTCCGGGTCGGGGATATCGCTCTTGGAGGAGAGGCTGCCCTTACCATTCCTGAGATAGATGTCACGCCCCTTGAGATCCTGTCGGTGAGAGGGGAGGCGTTTACCGAAAAAAATAAAAAAGGATCGCAACTCGTGATCACCTGGGAGACGAGCAAACCCGCATTATCGGAAGTATCCTACGGGAAGAACATCGAGGCCGCCGAGGGCGTGATCCGCGAAGAAGCGTACGGCACCAATCACAGCCTCATCATTCCCGAACTTGCCCCCGCATCGACTTATATCTATACCATAGCGAGCCGGGATAAGTGGGGTAACACCGCGAAGAGCGATCCGTACGCCGTGTATACCGGCGCGCGCGAGGTGTCCTTGTTCGAGCTTATCGCCGGAGCCGTAGGAGATGTGTTCGGGTGGGCGGTCGATAAGTAGTCGCGGAAGCCTTCTTTACAATTCCTTGTTGTGATATAATTCGAGGAGCTGAGCCTCTCTCCTGAGAGGTATTTGAGAGCACCAATGAAGACATATGTAACACAAAAATTCCATAAAAACTTCATACGCATCCTGGCTGTGATACTGATAGCGGGGATGCACCTATGGTGGCAGGGAGGACCTGCAGTCGTTTTTTCGCAGTCATTGGAACAAATAAGCATTTCTCTTTCCCTCTTTGATGTAAAAAATGAGCCGATAAACGGAAAGTATCAAGTGCGATTCAGGCTTTACAGCAAGGATCGAACGGTCCGGGATGCCTTCCCTTCCGATGCCGATGCGGGCTTCCGATTGTGGGAGGAGGCGCAGGAAATAGAAGTTCGCAATGGGGTCATGCGAACGACTCTTGGAAGCAAGGTGGTCATTCCGCCAGATCTTTTTTCAGGCGACAAGGATTATTATCTGGGCATACGGATAGGCGAGGACTCGGAAATCGTGCCGCGGAAAAAAATCACCTCCGTCCCTTCGGCATTCAGCGCGAATACCGCGCGTACTCTGAATGGAAAGACTTTCGGCACCAACGGAGGCGATATCCCAGCCCTAGATGCCAAAGGAAAAATCGATATCAAGATACTTCCTACCGGAACGGGCACCAAGCAACTGCTGCTCGGATCTGATGGCCGGCTTCACGATCAGAATACCGATACCGGGACCAGTTCGGAAGTTTTCAATATCGGATCGGGGTCCTCCCCTTCTGCTTCGAACTTCGATCTGACGGTTTCGAACGCGACCGCCCCCGCGGCGCTTCGCTATAACGGAGCCACTCAAAGCTGGCAATTTTCCAATGATGGAACGATATTTTCCGATATCACTTCGGGCGCGGGAAGCGTGAGCGGGACCGGCACAATGGGGTCGGTTGCCTATTGGACGGGGACAGGTACGATTGGGAGCGAAACATATCTTGCCGTGAGCCGCGGCGGTACGAATTCCGCCACCCTCGGCTCGGCCGGATCGATCGCGTACTCCACCGGGTCCTCGTATGGATTCTCGAGTGTCGGCTCGGCCGGGCAGGCGCTCATTTCAGGGGGCAGCGGCATTCCTACATGGACGACTCTCGGGGGCGGGAGCATCACCGCGGACTCCCTTGATTTCACCGAGCTCAAGGACCTTCTCACGCTCGATGCATCGACCGACATTTCCATCACCGGGTCCAACGCTCTTTCGCTCACCAACACGGGAACGGGCAACTCCTTCCTCGTAAGCGACCAGGCAAGCGATACCACGCCCTTCGTGATCGATGCGTCGGGGAATGTGGGAGTGGGAACAAGCGGGCCTACTCAGAAATTGGATATCGCCGGAAGTATCAATGTTTCCGCCGGGTCGGCCTACAGGTATAATGGCACCCCTGTCATTACGGCGCAGCCTTCTTTGAACAATTATTTCTTCGGAAACGCGGGGAATCTGACGATGACGGGCGCGGAGAATACCTTTGTCGGATCCCAATCCGGCTTTTCGAACACGACCGGAATTCAGAATGCCTTTTTTGGAAGTTATGCCGGTTACGCCAACACAACCGGAAGCTACAATTCCTTTTTCGGCGATTCTGCGGGCCAATACACCACCACCACATCCGGCAACTCTTTTTTCGGGAATGAGGCGGGTCGTTACAATACGACCGGTTTTGATAACTCTTTTTTCGGGAATGTCGCTGGAAATTCCAATACGACCGGTTTTGAAAATACGTATGTCGGTTCTTTTGCCGGATTGTATAACGAGACCGGGACCGCCAATACTATCATCGGATACACGGCTGCCGGGTATGACGGAGGTGGTTCGTATAGCTACAACACCATACTTGGCCATTATGCCGCCGGGTATCTGTCAACGGGCTCCGCCAATACTATCATCGGAAAATCGGCCGGCCGTCTCAACACCACCGGAGCTAATAATGCGTTTCTCGGCGCTTACGCCAGCCAATCCAACACCACTGGCTCCGGCAACACCGCCTTGGGCTATCAAGCCGGATATAATTCGAGTGTCGCCCTCAGCACTAACGCTAACAGCGTCTTCATAGGAAGAGACGCCAATACTTCGGTCGACGGACTCACCAATGCGATCGCCGTAGGCTACCAGGCCCAGGCCACGCAATCGAACCAGGTCGTCTTAGGCAACGCCTCCATCACCCAGACTTTGCTTCGTGGCAATGTCGGCCTCGGCGACACCACCCCGGCTTCCCTCCTCACCGTAGGCAATGGTGATCTCTTCCAGGTCAATTCAACTGGCGCCATCGCCTCGGCCGCAGGCATCACATCAAGCGGCACCATCACCTTTTCGGGGCTTTCAAGCGCGGGCCTCGTGACCAATTCTGCAGGCGGCGTGCTCGGTACGACCACGGGAACATCCGGGCAATTGCTCGTTGCGAACGCATCGAACATTCCTACGTTCGTCACGCTTTCGGGAGACGCTTCCCTTTCCAATACCGGGGTCCTGTCTCTCGGGATCGGGAGCGTTGTCGGGGCGAATATCGCAAGCAATACGATCGAGGAAATCGATCTCGAAGTGACCAACGCGCCGACTGGCGGCTTCATCCTCTCCTATGATTCGACGACCGGCGGCTTCACCTGGATCGCGAACTCAGGGGGTACCGGATCTTCCAAATATACGGACAACGGTACTTATACCTTCCTTACCGATACGACGGATGACCTCGTGTTAGGGGGATCTGCCATCGATACCGGATTTTTCTTCGATGTCTCCGCCTCTACGCTCGCGTTCGAAGGAGCCACAGCGGACGCGTTCGAAACCACACTGGGCGTCGTCGATCCTTCCGCCGATCGGAGCATCAACCTTCCCAATGCATCCGGCACCGTGATTACGACCGGGAATCTTTCGAGCATCACGGCTACCGGCACGGTGACAAGCGGCACTTGGCAGGGGACGACGATCGCCGTGGCGAATGGGGGAACGGGGCTTACGACGCTTCCTACCAACGGAGTGCTTTTGGGGAACGGCACTTCGCCTCTTTCTTCCGCAAGCGGAACCGCGGGACAGCTTCTTGTCGCAAACGCCACCAATGTTCCCAGCTTTACTGCTCTTTCGGGGGATGGAACATTGTCCTCGGCGGGAGTGTTGACACTGAGCGCTTCTTCCGTGGCAGGGGTGGAAATAGCCGATAACACCATCGAGGAGGTGGATTTCGAGGCAACCAATGCCCCCACTGATGGATACCTTCTTTCTTTCAGCAATGCCACCGGAGGATTTACATGGGTTTCCTCCGGCGCGGTCGGCGCGGGCGATATCACCGATGTCGGTTCTTGCACAAGCGGAGGATGTTTCATCGACGGAACCAATCACACGCTTACTTTCGACGGCTCCGTCATCGATGCTTTTGAGATCACGCTTTCGGTCGCGAACCCGACGGCCGACCGGACGATCACCTTGCCCGATGCGACGGGGACCGTGGCGCTTCTCAACGCGGGCCAGACCTTCACGAGCGCCCTTTGGAACGGGACCGTCGTCGGAGCGCAGTATGGCGGAACCGGAATAAATGGCGCCGCTGCCGCCGCTGGAACCGTTCTTATCGGAAATGGTTCGGGATATACGCTTGCCACGATGACTCAGGGAACAGGAATCACCATTACGAATGGAGCAGGATCCATTACCATCAACTCGACCTTGGGGACGGATATTAGCGGAGCTGAGATTGCCAACAACACCATCGAGGAAGTGGACTTGGAAGCAACCAATGTTCCGACGAACGGGTATGTCCTCTCCTATGATTCGACTACCGCGGGCTTCACCTGGATTTCCAATACGGCCGGTACCGGAACTTCCAAATGGACGGACACCGGAACACTCACATATCTTACCGACATAGCCGATGATCTTGCTATCGGAGGAACGACCGGTATCGCTTCCCGATTTTTCTTCGATGTCACCACGGGCAATCAGATCGTCTTCGAAGGAACCGGAGCGGATGATTTGAATGAGACGACGCTTCTTATTACGAACCCGACGGCCGATCGGACGATCACCTTGCCCGATGCGACCGGAACCGTGGCGCTTCTCAACGCGGGCCAGACCTTCACGAGCGCCCTTTGGAACGGGACCGTCATCGGAGCGCAATATGGCGGAACCGGCGCCGCCACCCTCACTTCAAAAGGCGTTCTGTATGGCAACGGGACCTCGGCGATTTCCGCCACGGCAGCCGGCACATCAGGACAAGTGCTTCTCGGAGTCACCGCGGGCAATCCGGGGTTCGCGACGCTTTCCGGGGACGCGAGCATCACCGATGCCGGAGTCTTTACTATCGCTTCCAATGCCGTTTTACTTACGACAGATACCGTGGGAAATTATGTCGCGACGATAACAGCGGGAAATGGAATTTCGGGGGCCTCGGCCGCGGAAGGAGGGACTCCGACCCTTGCCTTGAGCGCGCTCACCTCGGACTGGAGCCAGAGCGGCGCATTCGATATCATTCTCGGCAATGCTTTTTCTGAAATAAAAATACTCGAATCATCCGGCGCGACATTTTTCGGCGCCTTTGATGTAGGGGATCTCAGTGCGGATCAGACATACTCGTTTACGACCGGTGGAACGGTATTCACTTCGGGGAATGACGGCTCCGGATCGACACTCGATGCCGATCTTCTCGATGGCCAGGACGGATCCTACTATGGCAATCTCGCCAATATGACGGGAGTTCTCGCGATATCGAAGGGCGGAACAAACGCGACGACCTTAGGGGCAGCCGGGACGCTCCCGTATTCCGATGGGACATCTTATGCCTTTCAGTCCGCCGCCGGCTCGACGGGACAGGCTCTTGTTTCCGGGGGAACTGCCACACCTACTTGGTACGCGCCGACTATCGGATCCGTTTTGTTCGCAGGTATTTCCGGGGCGCTGGAGCAAGACAATACGAATCTGTTTTGGAATGATTCGAGCAATCGTCTCGGCCTCGGCACCACCGTCCCTTCGACCCGCCTCGATGTCTCGGGCCTCACTCTTGCAACCGATGCCGATAGCACCGTAGGCGCCGCGAACTTCACCTTCTCCCTCACCAAAAACGACGCGCTCACCAAGACCTACCCCGGCCTCCGCATCCTCCCCACCATCAATACCGGCCTTTCCAACACCACGACCACCTTGAATGTCCTCGGCATCGACACCGTCAACACCGCGACGACCGGCGTCACAACCAACCTCATCAAGGCAAGCTACGGGGGAGTCGAGCAGTTCCTCCTTGCCTCAAACGGCAACGTGACCGCAACCGGCCAGGTGAACGGAGCAGACGGCTTGACGACCAAGGTGAACGCCGGAGCCTGCGATGATACCACCTTTTCGACCGACACCGACGGCACGATCTGCATCGATTCGACCAACGGCCGCATCTACTACCGCTACGGAGGAGCCTGGCACTACTCCGCTCAGACGGCTGGTTTCCAGATCCCCGACTACGAAGCCTACAGCTACGACTTCGATCGGAAATCCTTCAATGAAGACAAACCCCTCGCCCAAGGAGACTTCCTCATGCCCTTCGTCGAGAACCCGATGCAAGACGGCGCCCTCCACGGCCTCTACGCCAAGTTCTCCGACGTGAAAGGCACCCTCTTCGCCGAGGAGCATGAGAAGCTGGCCACCCTCTCGCTCAAAACCGACCAGAACGTCACCACCTTGGGCTCCCTCCAGGCCTCGATCGACGCCGAACTCCTCTCCGTAAGCGAGGCCCTCTCGGACATCGAGAAAGCCTCCTCCAAAACAGATGACCGCACGACCGCCCTCGACACCCGCGTCTTCGCCCTCGAGGAGGAACAGTCCCGCACCCGCTCTTCCCTCGCGACGCTCGAAGAAGAGATGACGACCCTCTCGGACCAGAGCCAGGCCCTCCTCGAGTTCTTCACCACCCTTGACATGCAGCGCCTCGTCGCCACAGACAAGGAAGGCAATGTCGACCTCCTCGGGGGGAGCATCAAGGCAAGACTCCTCACCACGGGAGGCATCGTGATCGAGAACCAAGACATTGAGGCGCCGACGATCGGGACGGCCGTGCTCTACCCCAAGGCGATCGATGCCGATCAAGACGGCCGCGACGACTTCAGCGGAGAAGCGATGGACGAGGCGGGGGAGCGGGATGGGAAGAGTGTCCGAGTGATGACGAAGGCGATGATCCCGATGATGAAAGGAAGCCAAGTATTTACGAGCTTTACCGGAAATCCGGGCGGATTTTCCTGGGTAGAAAAATATGTTAATGACGAGGGGGATTATGTGGGCTTTGATATCCGCGTTTCCGAGCCGATAACGGCGCCGATAAAAATCGACTGGTGGCTGGTTGAACGCCGATAGAAAACAAGAAACAAGGGGAGCGGGGAAGAGTTTTATCCTTTTTAAAGCTTTCCAGCCCCTTTGTTTCATTGTATTTTTGCGCGATATTCTTTATACTGGAGAGTATAAAATAATGTGTATTCATAATATTTATGGAAGAAGGGAAAATACCGTTTGCAACGCGGAGAGCGAACGATGAGAATGTATCCTCGGCCATCCCGGTGTTTCGGACACAAGCGAAGCCCGGCGACCATATGGTTCCGAAAAGAAGTCCGGAAAAAAAGACAGGCATAGCGAGCAGATTCTTTGATGGCGCGATATCCGTTTCCTTGTTCGCTCTCTTTTTCGGATTTCCGATATTCTTTACCGGTGCGACCTTTCAGGGAATCGCTTTCGAAAAACAGCTCTACTTCTATTTTTGGTTGCTTATCGGGCTTGTCTCCTGGGTATCGAAGGGAGTGATGCAAGGAGAAATGCGCATACGGCGGACACCGCTCGATGTCCCCATCCTTCTATTTGTGGTTACTTACGGCATCGCGACAATTTTCTCTCTCGATCGCTGGCACAGCCTGCTTGGCCCCTTCGGCGACCCTTCGAGAGGCCTGCTTTCCATCCTCGCGCTTGTGCTCGCTTACTACTTCCTGATCGCGCACTTTACTCCGAAACGATTCACATGGATGTTCGGCGGATTGGTCGGGGCTTCGTCCTTGGTCGTGCTTTGGAGCACTCTCGCCGTCATGGGGGTGCAGTTTCTGCCGCAGTCGGTGGCGATCCGCTCCCCGCTTTCCCTTACGGGGACCGTTTCCACGCTCGTCACCTTGCTTTCGATGACCATCCCCATCTTTCTTACCGCGCTCTTCGCGCTTTTTTTCAGGAAAGAAAGAAAAGCTTCTTTCTTGACATGGATCATGGCAGGCGTGGTGTTCCTCAGTCTGATGGGAAACCTGTTCTTGATCGCGGCATTGTTCCCATTCGTGACCTGGCCGGTCATCCTTGGGGGATTGGGATTCTTCCTTATCTTCATGCTTGCGAAAATCGTGCGGCCGCCTGAGCAGTGGGTGTGGGTCCCCATGCTCGTATTTGTCGTGATCCTTTCTTTCTTCATGGTCGGAGAGATGCGCATCGCGAAAGCGAATCTCCCCGTAGAGGTTTTGCCGAAACTCTCTTTCGCGTGGGATATAGCGAAGTCGACTCTCGGTGACGGACATTTCCTTTTGGGAACGGGGCCGGGAAATTATGCGTACGCATTTTCCAAATACCGTTCCGTGGAGTACAACAATAACTCGCTTTATACGGTCCGTTTCGATCAGGGGCCTGGGCTGCTGCTCGAGGCGCTTCCGACGATCGGTGTCTTGGGCACGATCATGTTTGTCGTGCTCGCATTCTCGTTCATTTCCTTGGGCGTATATTTGTTGACCGTAGACAGCGCAAAAAACAAGCTGTTTTCGCTCGGGCTTTGGAGCGCGATCATCATGCTTTTTATCGCAAGCTTCATGTCCGCGTTCAACGGAACGATTCTTATCTTCGGGACGCTGCTCGCTTCCCTTGGTTTGGCGGCACTGCTGTGGGAGAGCGAGATGAGCGCGCGGTACCTCAGCCTCTCGTTGAAAGCGTCTCCGAAATTCGCCCTCGCGTTGGCGTTTATTTTCATGGTGGTATCGGCCGGGGTCGCGTTCCTCTTCGCTTTCATCGGCAAGGCGTTCGTCGCGGATATCTACGCCGGGAGCGTGCTCAGGCAGCAAGAAGTGAACGAACAGTCGATCCGCAATCTTGGTCGGGCCGCCGAACTCTATTCTCGCGAGCCGCGATATTTCGTCAGTCTCGGACAATCGTATATGGTTCTTGCCAACCAGGAGGCGGCGAAGCCTCGTGAAGAAGGGGATGCCCAGAAAATGGTGAATTATATTCAAAATGCCATCGCGTCAACCGAGCGAGCATCCGCTATCGCTCCTGCTGATGTGCGCATCGCCGAATCCTTGGGCTTGGTGTATGAAAATAGCGCGCTTTATGCGACCGATGCTTTGCCGAAAGCGTTTGATGCGTATCAGAAGGCCTCTGATCTCGAACCGAATAACCCGCTCTTGCTCGTGAAGCTCGGACAGATCAAGCGCGCGATGGGAGATGCCAAGAAAGAAGAAGGGACGGAGAAGACCGCTTTGTACGAAGAGGCAAAAACATTTTTTGAGAAAGCGATAGAGAAAAAACAAAATCTTTCTCTCGCGCATTACAATCTTGCCGTGACGCTTTCTCGCCTGAAGGAGAATACCAAGGCCATAGAGTCGATTTCGCAGGCGATTGCGCTTGAGCCCGGCAATGTGACCTACCGTTATAGCCTGGGGTCACTGTATCAGGCGCGCGGCGAGGGGGATGACTATGACAAGGCACAAGCGTTGTATGAGGATATCCTGAAGGCGAACGAGAAGTTGATCGATGTGCGGCTCGGACTCGGGATCTTGTATGAACAGAAAAAAGACCGGGATGCCGCTCTCCGCGAATATCGTAAAATCTTAGAATTCCTTCCGGAAGGTGCGGAAGGGGATACTATTCGCAAGCAGGTGACGGTATTTATCGAGACTCTTGAAAGCGGAAGAAGCAACATCGCCAAGGATGAGCCCGTGCCGGTAGTCGCTCCGACCCCTCCGACCGTACCCGTTTCGGAACCAAGTCCGACTTCAGCATCGACCGTTGAGCCCGGGTCCGCAGCCCCTCTTTCCGACCCCGCGGCATCCGATCCTTCCTCAGAGGGCCAATAAAAAGAAATCACGGAAGGCTTGGCGGGTATAAAAGAGCGCTTCCGAGACCTGCTCGGAGCGCTCAAAAACAAGCCGAAAAGAGGTTTTTCTCCCGGAGCGCCGCAGGGGTTCGCTTGAAATGTCATTTTACTTGACAGCTTCTCTTAGTTTCTCTATCATAGTACTTACTGTCTTGAAGTGGGACATTTTTGTTTTCTAGCGTTTTTGTGGGGAAATGTAGAGTCCGGCAATCATGTTCTTGATTTCCATTTCCGCGCAAACGAACATTGACAATTGCATACATTCCGACAAAGAGAACTCTAGGCCCAGATGGCGCGTGGAACAGTGGGGGAGGAACTTGTGTCGGAGAGGTCAAGCAAATGTTATCAGAAGAAAATCGAAACAACTGAGAACGGAAGTTTTCTGTTGTCAACCGGTTGTCCGCGAGATTCCGATTCGTCGGAACTTTGCGGACAAGATGAAGAAGAAAGGAGAAGGTTACTGACGCATGTGGTGGATGCCTTGACTCGAACAAGCGATGAAGGACGTAGTAGACTGCGAAAAGCCTCGGGGAGCTGTCAAACAAGCTTTGATCCGTGGATGTCCGAATGGAGCAATCCATCCCAATGTCATGTTGGGATACCATGATCTGAATACATAGGATCATGGGGCGCACCCTGGGAATTGAAACATCTTAGTACCAGGAGGAAAATAAATCATATGAGATTCCGAAAGTAGTGGCGAGCGAAATCGGAAGAGCCTAAACCAACGAGCTTGCTCGTTTGGGGTTGCGGGGCGATCGTACTCGTTTTATCGGGGTCCCGCATCATTTCTTAGCGGAAATTTCTGGAAAGCTGTGCCATAGAAGGTAATAGCCCTGTACGCGAAAAGAAGTGATGCCGGATGCGATCGTACCCAAGTAGGGCGGGGCCGGAGAAACCCCGTTTGAATCAGGGAGCACTAACTTCCAAGGCTAAATATTGTTCGAGATCGATAGCGAACTAGTACCGTGAGGGAAAGGTGAAAAGTATCCCGAGAGGGAGGTGAAATAGACCTGAAACCACATGCTAACAAAGAGTGGGAGCTCCTGTATTTATACATGGGGTGACCGCGTGCTTTTTGCAGCACGATCCAACGACTTTGTTCTACGCGGCATGTCTAAGGAGGTGAAAACTCCGGAGACGCAGTGAAAGCGAGCCTGATAAGGGCGTTAAGTCGCGTGGACAAGACCCGAAGCCGGACGAGCTACACTTGAGCAGGGTGAAGCGCGAGTAAAATCGCGTGGAGGCCCGAACCCACTCGCTGTGCAACACGAGGGGATGACTTGAGTGTAGGGGAGAAATTCCAATCGAGTTCGGCAATAGCTGGTTCTCTCCGAAATAGCTTGAGGGCTAGCGTCCCGACACTCTGCCTGGGGGGTAGAGCTACTGGATGAGAAATCGCGGGCAACCGTAGGTTTTTCAACCAAACTCCGAATACCCAGGTATGTTATCGGGGCAGTCAGAACTCCGGGGCTAAGCTCGGAGCTCAAAAGGGAAACAGCCCAGACCGCAAGCTAAGGTCCCAAAATCCATGTTCAGTGGGAAAGGAAGTGAAGTTTCCGAGACACCTAGGAGGTTGGCTTAGAAGCAGCCATCCTTGAAAGAGTGCGTAATAGCTCACTAGTTTAGAGACTTCGCGCCGACAATGTAACGGGGCTTAAACATGGTACCGAAGCTGCGGATCGTATCGCAAGATACGATGGTAGGAGAGCGTTCCGTATGCGCTGAAGCGACAGGGGTGACCCATCGTGGAGCGTACGGAAGTGCGAATGTTGGAATGAGTAACCGCAATGAGAGTGAGATCCTCTCACGCCGAAAGTCAAAGGTTTCCTGGGCCATGGTGATCATCCCAGGGTTAGTCGGTCCTAAGGCGAGGCCGAAAGGCGTAGTCGATGGCCATCCGGTTAATATTCCGGAACTGCTCGTGTATTCGATGGAGTGACGCATTTCTGTACCCTTCGCACCTTATTGGATTGGTGTGGGGGTTTTGAGGAGGTCTGTTAGGCAAATCCGGCAGGCAATACTCCGAGAAATTTCCCGATTTTCGTGGCAACACGGGAAAAGGAAGGGGAGCGAGGTGCCAAGAAAAGCTTCTCAGGTTCGTACACGACCAACCGTACCGCAAACCGACACAGGTGGACTGGGCGAGTAGCCTAAGGCGAACGGGAGAGTCTTCGTTAAGGAACTCGGCAAAAAAGCTAGGCGTAAGTTTGCGAGATGCCTTCCCGGTCGCAAGGCCGGGCGCAGCGAAAGTTTCCCAAGCGACTGTTTACCAAAAACACAGCTCTCTGCTAACCCGTAAGGGGATGTATAGGGGGTGACGCCTGACCAGTGCTGGAACGTTAACGGGAGCGGTTCACGCCAATCCCCGAAGCGCCAGTGAACGTCGGCGATAACTATAATCGTCCTAAGGTTCTGGGACTTCCTTGAGTGGAGGTTCCGGAAGGACTGGGACGATTATGGCGAAAGTTTCGGTAAACAATAAACAAAAAGCTGCTTCATTCCGTAGTAATGCGGAATTGGTCCTAAAAAAATACATGGCTATATGCTGGGAAGCTCTGTTAATCGTGGAGTGATCAGCAGGGAAGATTCCATTTCGATGGAAAACCCTCAGATACCATACGCCGTGCTCCATCGATTTTCGATGGAAGAAGATATGGTACATCGCCGAAAGGAGCGATCAGCGAAATTCCTTGTCTGGTAAGTTCAGACCCGCATGAAAGGCGTAACGATTTGGGAACTGTCTCAACGAAGATCCCGGTGAAATTGCAATGACGGTAAAGATGCCGTCGCCCTGCAGCAAGACGAAAAGACCCCATGGAGCTTTACTATAGCTTGGTATTGATGTAAGATTTTTGCTGCCGAGAATAGGTGGGAGACTATGAAGCCATGCCTTCGGGCGTGGTGGAGTCGACAAGTGAAATACCACTCTGCAAAGATTTTACCTCTCACCTGCCGCCGTATATCCGGCGGGGGGACAGTGCCTGGTGGGTAGTTTGACTGGGGCGGTCGCCTCCTAAAATGCAACGGAGGCGTTTACAAAGGTCAGCTAGATCCGGATGGAAATCGGGTCGATAGCGCAAACGCACAAGCTGGCTTTACTGAAAGACCGATCAGTCGATCAGTTCCGAAAGGAGAAGTTAGTGAACCGACCATTACTCGTAGGAGTGTGGAAGATCATCAGATAAAAGTTACCCTGGGGATAACAGGCTGATCTTGCCCAAGAGTCCATATCGACGGCAAGGTTTGGCACCTCGATGTCGGCTCATCACATCCTGGGGCTGGAGAAGGTCCCAAGGGTTTGGCTGTTCGCCAATTAAAGTGGTACGTGAGCTGGGTTCAAACCGTCGTGAGACAGGTTGGTTTCCTATCTGCTGTGGGCGCCGCTGCTTGAGAGATCTCTTTCCTAGTACGAGAGGACCGGAAAGAACGAACCTCTGGTGTATCTGCTGTTCCGCCAGGAGCACTGCAGAGTAGCTATGTTCGGGTAGGATAACCGCTGAAAGCATCTAAGCGGGAAGCCAGGCTCAAGATAAGGCAGCTGTTCCGATTTATCGGAACGAGATATCCTCGGAGATGACGAGGTTGATAGGCTTCAGATGGAAGCCCTGAGAGGGGTTGAGTCGAGAAGTACTAATATTATCTATTACCTTCTTTTTCTTTTTTCGGTTGGCAACAGAAAGCTTCTGACTTCTCTTGGAAAACAGAGTCTTGGTGGTCTTTGCGATAGAGGTACACCCGATCCCATTTCGAACTCGGCCGTTAAGCCTATCAGCGCCGATGGTACTTCGCCGCAAGGCGGGGGAGAGTAGGTCGCCGCCAAGACCCTGTTTTTCAAGAGCGCTTCGAATAAGCCGCATTCTCAAGGGGAGTCTGCGTCCGATTCACACCTTTCAGTATCATAAGAAACGGCCCGCAGGCTGTTTTTTTGTGCTACAATGGAGTCGAGAGAATCTCTCGGTATTTTTTCAATTCCTATGACATCTTCCGAACGAGCCTTGAAGCGAGGAACCATTATCGGCCTCATTGTTTTTTTTGTCGCGCTCTTTTGGAGCTCGTGGTATTTTTTGACGATCCCGGATCCCACTTGTTTTGACAAGCGGCAGAATCAAGATGAAGACGGTATCGATTGCGGCGGTTCTTGCGGCGCGTGCGTGGTCGTCTATACCCCGGAAGATATCGTGGTACGCGAGGCGACCTTCGTCCCATCGGGGGAAGAGGGGGTCTATGACATTCTCGGAGCAATCTATAATCCGAACGACGAACTCGGCGCCGCGAGCTTTACCTATACATTTCAAGTGAAGGGATCGTCGGGAGAGATACTGGCAGAGGCGAAGGGCAGGAATTTCATCCTTCCCCAGGAGACCAAGACATTGCTCGCCATCGGAGTGCGCTCTTCCTCCAGGCCCCAATCCGTCCACATCGTTTTTTCTGATGCTACTTGGGAGAAGTTTTCCGGCTATCAGGAAAAACCGGTTCTTTCCATTCGGGATAAGCGGTATGAAAAAGTAACGAATAGCCCATTTTTCAGCGAGGCTACCGGCACCCTCTCCAATGACAGCTTGTTTGATTTCGGTTCCATTTCGGTAAAAGTTATTTTACGAGATGTGAATGGAAGGCCGGTCGCCTTCAATCAAACGGAAATGAACACGGTTCTTTCCAAGGAAGAGCGTGATTTCCGCCTTCGTTTTCCGCGCGCTTTTCCCGGGGAAGTGGCCACTATCGAAGTGGAGCCCGAAGCGGACATCTATCACTCGGAGAATTTCATCAAGCGATACATAGGAACGGGGAAGTTTCAAGAAAGGGAAAGCAAGTGATGATTCGGATGCTTTCCGGGCGCGGGTCGCTTAAAGAATTCCGATAAAAACAATAGTTTTTTGGCAGTGAGCCTGTATTTTCTTGTATGCGACGATTTTTCGATATCGACTGGCTTTTGATAGCATCGGCAATCTTTCTTTTCGGAATGAGCCTGCTTGCTTTGTATAGCCTCTCCGTGATTTCTCCGGAATGGACATGGACGGGAAATTTTTTTCTTCGTCAGGCCGTGTTCGGAGGTATCGGGATTCTTCTCATGTTCGGTCTTGTTTTTTTCGACTATCGCCACATCGGAAAATTCAGTACCCCGATATATTTCGCGACGATTCTTTTCCTCCTGGGGGCGATTGTTTTCGGAAAGACCGTCCGAGGAACCTCCGGGTGGATCGATATCGGGGTGTTTCAGTTCCAGCCGGTGGAGGGAGCAAAAATAGCCTTGATTATCTTCCTGGCAAGCTTTATCGCGAAGAAGCGATCGACGCTCGGCGAGTGGGTCCGTATCTTGGCCTCGCTTGTCCTTTCCTCCGTATTCATTTTTCTCGTGTTGCGGCAACCCGATCTCGGGAGCGCTCTCGTGCTGTCCGGCGTCTGGGCCGGAATGATTTTCGTTTCCGGGATACGCCTTAAGCATGTCTTGGCGCTCTGTTTGGTGGGCGTACTGCTTGCGTTTTCGGGGTGGTTTTTTCTCGAAGACTATCAGCGCAGCCGGATTGAGACCTTCATGAATCCCGAGCTGGATCCGAGAGGAAGCGGATACAATGTGCTGCAATCGATGACGGCCGTCGGATCAGGAGGAATATTCGGAAAAGGAGTGGGGTACGGGTCGCAATCCCAGCTTTCGTTTTTGCCGGAAAAACACACGGACTTCATTGTCGCCGTGATAGCGGAAGAATTGGGTCTTCTCGGATTCGCCGCGACCCTATTCGCCTACGGTCTGCTGCTTTATCGCATACGGCGCATCGCGGAGTCCGCGCGGGACAATACGGGATACCTTATCGCCATTGGGGCATTTTCTTATTTTACCATTCAGATCATCATCAATGTGGGCATGAATATCGGAGCACTTCCCGTCACAGGGATTCCGGCGCCTCTTCTTTCCTATGGAGGCAGCTCCCTGCTCGTTTCCTTCGTAATTATCGGGCTTTTACTCGGAATATATCATCGTCGGCAGACGGAGGAAGGAAAAGATGAAACCTATGGTTCCCTTCCAGGAGATATCGGATTTTTCCCGAAGTAGGCATATTTCGGAAAGCGCGGTTGACTCTTTCTCCGTTCTTTGCTAGTATGGAAAAAGCTCGTTCGGACTCTTTTCTTTCGTTTTTCCCTCTATGAAGCCACTTCTTTGGGCGCAAATGGTTGTTTCGGTGCTCCTTATTATCTTCATATTGCTACAAAATCGCGGATCCGGCCTTGGCTCGGTATTCGGCGGGGATTTCGGCGGATATTACACGAAAAGGGGTCTTGAAAAGTTTTTGTTCTATGGATCGGTGGCCCTGGGAAGCGCATTCGTTCTTCTCGCGATCATCAATACGAAGCTCTCTTAGATCGATCCTCGGCATATCCTTGCCATCACAGCTTCCCTAAAAATTAATATAAGAGTATTTTTCTTAAGGATGTCATCCACAAATGGAGGGAGGTAGGGTTTGTTTCCATCTTTTTATCTTTTCGGATGAGGGATAGAATAGCCGTCCTTTTCCTTAGCGTGGCGATCATAGGAGCGATTCTTTTTTGGATCGGCGCGCTGTATGTCGCGGCAACCGAGCCTGTTCCGGATCGGGGAGGCCAGTATACGGAAGGCATTGTCGGTCAGCCGCAGTATATCAATCCTCTTTTGTCGCCCGCGAACATGGCGGATTCCGATTTGGTCCAGGTCCTCTACAGCGGCTTGTTCGGGTATGATGAAAATGGGCGAGTTGTTCCGCAGCTCGCCGAAAAGTATGCTCTTTCGGAAGACGGAAAGACATACACGGTGACGCTCCGCTCAGGAGTGAAGTGGCATGATGGTACCGACCTTTCTTCGGGCGATGTGGTGTTTACCGTCAATGCGGTAAGAGATCCGGCATATCGGAGCCCGCTTCGGCAAAATTGGCAGGGCGTCGAGGTTTCCGCTCCGGATGCGCGAACGGTCGTGTTTACTTTAAAAAAGCCTTACTTCGGATTTCTTGAGCATCTTACCTTGGGCATTCTTCCTCGGCATATATGGGAATCCATAGCCCCGGATCGATTCGCGTTGGCTGAGGCGAATCTTAATCCGGTCGGATCGGGACCCTACCGATTTTTTGATTATCAGAAGGATTCGAGTGGGAATATTCTTTCGTATTCGCTCCGCGCATTCCCAGAATATTTTGCCGGAGAGGCGCATATCACAAAGCTTTCTTTCAATTTCTATCCGGATGAAGAGAGCATGATCGACGCGTATGAGAAGAAGGAGATTATCGGCATGAGCCCCGTTTCCGTCGATCGGGGAGCCGCCTTATCGGAAAAGAAAGGAACCTCGGTGCGCGACTTCCATATTCCGCAGGTATATGGAGTGTTTTTCAACACTTCAAGGAGTGTCCCTCTTGCCTATACGGAAGTTCGCGCGGCATTGGCTCGCGCTGTCGATAGGGAAGCGCTGGTCCGCGATGTGCTTCGCGGGAGAGGGACGATAGCCACTTCGCCGCTTCTGTTTTTCATGGAGGGAGGAGAGCCGTCGGGGGCATCGTACGATCCGGACGCGGCGAATCGGTTGCTTGATGAAAAGGGTTGGAAGCGGGGTGCCGATGGCATACGCGCCAAAGATGGCATCGTCCTTCAATTCGAGATGACGGTTCCTGATTTGCCGGAACTTCTGACAACTATGGAAGCTCTCAAGAAATCTTGGGAAGGTATCGGGGCGCGCGTGACGACACGAGTGCTGTCCTTGCCGGAATTGAATCAAAATATCATCCGTGGACGGGAATATGATGCCCTGCTCTACGGTGAGAAAACCTCGGTAAATCCGGATTTTTACTCCTTCTGGCATTCGAGCGAGAAAAGCGAGTCGGGATTGAACCTGTCATTATTCAATGATGCGGAGGCGGATGATCTGCTCTTCAAGCTTCGAGAAGAAGGAAATGCCGACGCTCACCGCACTCTCATGCGTTCATTTCTCGATATCATCGCGGAAAAAAATCCCGCCGTATTCCTTTATAGTCCGAGCGTCTCGTATATATTTTCCACTACGATCAAAGGAGTGGACATATCTACCATCAATACTCCGTCCGGGCGGCTCGGAGACATGGAAAAGCGGTATATTAAAACGAAGCGTGTATGGAAAAACAAAGAAAAGTAGGAGCCTAAGACATCGAATAATCTAATGATGCCCCGCCTTTCAATCGAGCGATGGGGGGGCGGGAAGCTAAGAACGACATATGAACAATGAGCAGGATCCGTCAGATTTTTTGCGGATGATACGGGAAAGCCCGGGCCAGTTCCGGGTGGGGATGGATTGCGCGCGCGGGATTTCCGTGGAAGGCACTTTTGATAAGATCATGATCTCCGGGATGGGAGGGTCGGCTTTGCCGGCCAACCTGCTTCGCATCTATCTGGATGATCTTTTTCAAAAAAATAACGGACGATCGGTATCCATATATCAAAACCGATTTTACACATTGCCCAAAGAGAGCTATGAGAACTGTCTCAATATCATTTCTTCGTACTCGGGGAATACCGAAGAGACGCTCGCTTCGTTCGAAGAAGCTCGGTTGGCGCACCTTCCGATAATAGGGATTTCTGCCGGAGGAAAGCTCGAAGAGCTTTGTAAAAAATATGATATTCCTCATATCCTCTTGCCGCTTCCCAGCGCTCATTTCCAGCCGCGCATAGGGACAGGATATTTTTTCGGGGCCCTTATCCGAGTGCTGGCCACTCAGGGGTTGGTTCGGGATACGGAGGAAGACATGCTGGCTTCCGCCCTTCGATTGGAAGAGGCGGTGCCTGAGCTCGAGGAGTCGGGGCGGAAATTGGCAAAAAAACTTGCAGGAAAGACGCCGGTGGTATATGCTTCTCCCAAGTACAAGGCGGTGGCCATGGTGTGGAAAATAAAGTTCAACGAGAACGCCAAGACGCCCGCCTTTTGGAACTTCTTTCCAGAGCTCAATCACAATGAAATGGTGGGGTTCACCAACCCTCAGGGCGCTTTCGCCGTTATCATGCTTCGCGATAAGGAGGATCATCCGAGGAATCTCAAGCGGTTTGAAGCGACGGCGGACCTGCTTCGAGCCCAGGGAACGGAAGCGACGATCATCGATATGGGAGGGAGCGGTGTTTTCGAGAAAATGTTTCGCACCATTTTGTTGGGGGATTTCGCCTCGTATGCTCTCGCTCTCGAGTATGGTACCGATCCGACGCCGGTCGTGCTCGTCGAAAAATTAAAAAAAATGCTTGCCTGAAATTCGTCCTCGACGCTCAAAAGAGACAAAAGGGAAAGCGAAAGGCTCTTTCACAGGGCTCCAGCCGAAGTGGTGGAATTGGTAGACACACAGCGTTCAGGTCGCTGCGCTCGCAAGGGCATGGGAGTTCGAGTCTCCCCTTCGGCACACGATGTTTCAAATTTTTTTTCGAGAAGCTTCGGCTCTCGGTCGGTGAAAAAATACTTTGATACCTCTTTGGAGACAGGTTCCTTAAGGAGCTATCTCTTAAAGATTGGGAAACGGTCCTTGTTATAGGTCACATTTTCTTACAATCGTTCGTAGTTTAATGAATTTATTTAAAGTTTTTTATGATTGAATCTCAGAAAAAAAAGCGGTATTTCCCGAAAAGGAATACCTACAGCAGCAATGCTCCTCAGGCCAAAACTACCGAAGCGTCGGGAGCAATTTCTCCTCGCGCGGATGTCTTGTCCGCGGGGCTGAAAGAAGCCCTCTCTGTCGGAGCGCTTGAAGGAGTCGTCGCCCGGAGTCAGGCGTACAAGCCTGAACGGACAACGCCTCATGAGGGAGGAGCGGCGGCGAGTCGCGCAGATGTGAAAAAATCCTTTGAAAGCGGAAAAGCGAATAATCGCGCGCAGTCGATCGAGCGAACGCTTCGTCCCGCCGGTGCCGTGAATCCGCAGAATGGAACCCCTTCGCTCCCAAAGGAGCAATCGGTTACGAAGAAAAGAAGCGGTAACTCGAGCAGCCGACGAGGCCGGGGGAGGCGACCGGAGGCATTCGTGACTCCGGAGTCCCGGAGGAATGTTGATATCCGCCCCGGAAAACAGGCGGTGGTTCCTCCTATCCAGCCGGACATTCTCCGGATCATCCCTCTCGGAGGACAGGAAGAAGTAGGGAGGAATATGACGGTCTTCGAATACGGGAACGACATCGTCATCATCGACATGGGCGTGCAATTCCCCGAAGAGGATATGCCCGGCATCGATTATATCGTCCCGAATGTCGATTATCTGAAAGGCAAGGAAGACCGAATCCGCGGCGTCATCTTCACCCACGGACACCTCGACCATATCGGGGCGGCTCCGATCCTCCTCAAACAGCTCAATTACCCGGTCATCGTCAGTCGCGATTTCACCTTGGCTCTTATCAAGCGCAAGGTGGAGGATCAGTACAAGGGGGATACCAAGTACCTGAAGACCATCCGCGTAAACTCGGTCGACGACCGTTTGAAGCTCGGAGTATTCGAGATACGATTCTTCGAAGTGGAGCATTCCATCATGGACTCGATGGGAATAGCGATCGTCTCGCCCGCGGGATCCATCATACATATGGGGGATTGGATGATTTCCAACGAACCGCTCGATTCCCGTAGCGAAACCATATCGTATACCCATTTGCAGGAACTTCCTCGTCCGACGATCCTTCTCATCGAAAGTCTCGGCGCGTTGAAAAAAGGTCTCCCGCCATCGGAGCAGGAGGTGCACCGGAATCTTCAGGAACTGATCCGCATGGCTCCGGGCCGGGTGATTATCGGCACCTTCGCTTCGCAGATCCGCCGCATCACCTATCTCATCGAGTATGCCGAACAGGCGGGAAAGAAAGTCGCGCTCGAAGGGTACAGCATGAAAATGAATATCGAAGTCGCCAAAGAGCTCGGCTATCTCAAAGTGAAGCCGGAGACGCTCATCACCGTCAACGACATGCACAAGTATCCGGACAAGGAACTGGTGCTCATCTGTACCGGCGCGCAAGGCGAATCGAACGCCGCGCTGTCGCGGATCGTCACCGACAATCACCGTTTCGTGAAGCTCCAGAAAAGCGATACCATCGTTTTCTCTTCCTCCGTCATTCCTGGCAACGAGCGGAGCATCCAGCGGCTTAAGGATAATCTTTATCGCAAGTGCGATCATGTGATCCACAGCGATGTGATGGAAATCCATATCGGCGGACACGGAACCATCTGGGAAATCGAGGAAATCATCCGTGCTTCGAAGGCGGAGTGCTCGCCCAGCGCAGACTCGTCCCACCTCACGTCGCC
>CALMHZ010000021.1 GCA_937864125.1 uncultured bacterium | reverse complement strand
CACCAAGGAGGCCGGCGAGATCGCGGGCCTCGAAGTGCTGCGCATCATCAACGAGCCCACTGCGGCCGCGCTCGCCTACGGCCTCGACAAGGAAGGCGCCGAGCAGACGATCCTCGTGTTCGACCTCGGCGGCGGCACGTTCGACGTGTCGGTGCTCGAGCTCGGCGACGGCGTGTTCGAGGTGAAGTCGACCGCCGGCAACACGCACCTCGGCGGCGACGACTGGGACCAGCGGGTCATCGACTGGATGGTCACCGAGTTCAAGAACTCGCACGGTGTCGACCTCGGCGCCGACAAGATGGCCGGACAGCGCCTCAAGGAGGCCGCGGAGAAGGCGAAGATCGAGCTCTCGACCGCCAACGACACTGAAATCAACCAGCCCTTCATCACAAGCGACCAGAACGGGCCGAAGCACCTCGTCATCAAGCTTACCCGCGCGAAGCTCGAGGAAATCGTGCATGACTTGGTCGAAGCCACTCTCGAACCGGTCAAGAAGGCGCTCGCGGATGCCAAACTCGAGGCCAAGGATATAAGCGAAGTGGTCCTGGTCGGAGGGATGACCCGCATGCCGCTCGTTCTCTCGACGGTCGAGAAGTTCTTCGGCAAGAAGCCGAATATCTCGGTGAATCCCGACGAAGTGGTCGCCATGGGCGCCGCTATCCAAGGAGGGGTCCTCGAAGGATCGGTCAAGGATGTCTTGCTCCTCGATGTGACTCCGCTTACCTTGGGGATCGAGACCATGGGAGGGGTGCGCACGCCACTCATCGAGCGCAACACGACCGTACCGGTGCAGCGGAGCCAGACCTTCTCTACCGCGGCCGACAACCAGCCATCAGTCGAGATCCATGTGCTCCAAGGCGAGCGCGAGATGGCTGCGGACAACAAATCCCTGGGGAGATTCATCCTCGATGGCATCCCGCCGGCTCCTCGCGGCATCCCGCAGATCGAAGTAACCTTCGATATCGATGCTTCCGGTATCCTCAAGGTGACGGCCAAGGACAAGGCGACGAATAAGACGCAGAATATCCGCATCGAAGCCTCGACCGGACTCGCCAAGGAGGAAATCGAGCGGATGACCAAGGATGCCGAGCTCCATGCCGAGGAAGACAAGCGGAAGAAAGAGCTCATCGAGACGCGCAATATGGCAGACTCTCTCTCCTACACGACCGAAAAGTCGATGAAGGACGCGGGCGACAAATTGACCGCCGATGAGAAGAAGCCTGTCGAGGACGCCATCACCGAGCTCAACAAGGTGAAAAACGGAGACGACCTCGACGCGATCAAGAAGGCGACCGAGACTCTCTCGCAAGCCGCCCAGAAGATCGGCGAGAAGCTCTACAAGGCAGCTCAGGAGGCGCAAGCCGGCGCTACAGGCGAAGCCAAGTCCGAAGGCGAAGGCACAACCGATGCGCCAAAAGATGCCGAGACTGAACCAGCATCAGAGGAGGCAAAGTCTGAAGACGACAAGTCAGCAGACGAAGAAAAGAAATAAGGAGTAGAATAAGAGCGGAGGGTTTCCCCTCCGCTTTTATTGTGTGGTATCATTTTTAAAAGAAATAAAATGTAAATTTATATGAAGCACAGTTTCATAAAAAAATTCGCTCTTTGGTTCAGTATTTTTAGTATCATATTTATTTTCTGGTTTTCGAACGGTTCTGGAGAAAATGAGGCTTCTGTCATGATATTTGGCGCAATGCTCGCCGCTGGGTTATGTGCCACAGTGGTCGCGATAATTCATAAGTGGATTGGGGAGGCATATGACACTTTGCCAAAGAGCGTATTTGTGCAGAAACTCAACACTCAGATACATGGCAGAGTACAGGCAACGAGTTCATTGGGTAACAATCATGATATGAAACCAAAAATTTCTTTCAAGTATGTTATTGTAGCTTTGTTGATATTATATTTCGTCCATGGCTATATAACTACTCCATACATTGGATATGCTCATCCGGATTGGATTGCTGTGGATGTAACAAGTGTGGTGATTGATAAAGAAAGGTTGCCGGTCTTAAAGTTGTATGTGCCCTTCGGCACTCGAAACGGCTGTAATTTTTCGGCTCGGGTGAATACTACGTTTACTGACGAGGAGGCACTTATTGAAATGAAAGGTTACCATATTGAAAAACCCTTTGGTTTTTGTAATACATATGATGCGGGCGGCATTTTATTTCCTCGAGGCTGGTTAGTTGAGGGGAGAGAAAAAAGAGTCAAGATTAAAGTGTCTAAGCTTTTTCGAATAGAAA
>CALMHZ010000020.1 GCA_937864125.1 uncultured bacterium | reverse complement strand
GGGAAGTGAAGCGATCGGATGGCCGATGTCAGCGTAGGGAGGTGAAGGCGCTCGAGAACGGTTCGAGGCAAGGGATCCGGAATGGGAGGAAGCTGTTTGAGTATCTCGAGGATTTGCCAGCGAAAAAAACGCGAGGTAATGCCGGCGGTTTCCGGATAAATCGGGATGAGCCGCGCGGTATGCGTCGCGTCGCGCGTCGCCCGTTCGTAATCGGGACTTTGAAAGACAAGCCCGTTCTGATCTTCGGATACCGTGCCCGAAATTCTCACGGTCTGGCCTTCCTTGAGGGTGCCGGAAATGAATCGGTTGCCGAACCAAAGGGCCCGGACGCTGCCGGTCGAATCTTGTATCGTCGCTTCCGTGACATGGATGTGTTTGCGGAAAGTCGTCCCGATGGAAAGATGGGCGACGGCGCCTTCTATGGTGCAGAGGTCGCCTGAAGCAAGATCCGCTATCGGTTTGATTTCGGAGTAATCTTCATAATAGCGGGGAATGTGCCGCAAAATATCCTCGACCGTCCGTATGTCGAGATGAGCGAGTCTCCCGAGGGTATTTTTCTTGAAAGCTGGCAATGCGGACAACGGGGTTTCAAGTGTTATCATAATGGTATCCATAGCATAGCAGGCGCACGAGGGAAAAAAAAGAACCCTTGGCGCAAGGAGATGAGCGCCAAGGGTTCAGGAGCGCCCGAAGTTTCGCTTATGAAAGCGGGTAGGGGTGGATCAGATCCCTACCGTGACTTCAGGGGCCAGGGAACTTCGGGTTACTGTGGAGAGAAATAATTGGAGGGGAGAATGGTCACTTTTGACTTGAGGCCAGCGCCGAAGAGGTCTGCTGAAACAAACTTGTATTTTATTTCGACATTTTTCCCGAAGCCTACTTCTTCGAGGATGTCTCGAATCCAGGGGCTTATCTCCTCCGTACCCTGTCCGTAAAAGCAAAAGGTTGGCTCCATAAGCAATCGGTCATCCTTGGTATATGTTCGGAAATTTATGCCGCGAGTTTTAAGCAGCCTGGTGAGAGTCGTTCGTAATTTTGAGTGATCCTCCTGTTTGATCAGTCGGTTCATTTTCAGTTGGATGTTTCCCGTTTCCAGGTTCATCCAGGCGGTGGTGCAGGTGAGTGGTGGTGCCATTCAGTATCTCCATTTCATATTGTTAAAGTGACAAAGCGCTCTTCTGGAAGAGCTTGAGTATTAAAGCAGAAAATCTGGCGCGTGTCAATGGTGCGCTTTTCGACTTTTTTCAATAAAAAACCCGCCAGTGGTCAGAGACATGGCGGAAATGCGCAGCGAGCATCTTTCACTTCGCGTTTTTCTTGAGCCTTTTTTTAAAATACTCCACTCTCCTTGTTATGGCTGTTTTCAGAGTGGATGGCTTGGCGAAGAAGATTTCATGTTGAGCGATGGTCACTCCGTCTACCGCGAGAGCCTGCTTCGGGTCTTTGAGTATGGCGCCTTTTGCTATTTTATAAGTTACCTGGAGATATTTGGAGAGCTTGAGCTTTTGGAAGCTTTTAATGACCGCCCTCTCCTTAGTCTTTGGAATCTCTACCGACCTGCCGCTCAGGCGCCAACCGAATTCTCCGCTGCAAATTTTGACTACTTTCTTGTCATGAGTGAGCGCCTTTCGATTTTTTTCGGCGAACTCGAACAGCTGGCGAAGAAGAAGGTCGAGTTTTTCTTGATAGAGGTGAGACTTTATGGCTGCCACTCCTTTCAATTGTTCTACCGCGGCATTCAGCGTTAGGTTTATACTTTCAATTGCACGCTCCGTTTTGCCGATTTCCGCCAAAAGCCGCTCCGCTTTGGCCAAATCTTCTACTGGCAGGTCATTTTTCCGTTCGGGCATGATAGCCTCCTATTGTCAAAGTTCATACGACGGGACCTCCGCCATGAGGATTACCGGATA
>CALMHZ010000019.1 GCA_937864125.1 uncultured bacterium | reverse complement strand
CAAAGAGGGATGCGGGGTTGGCCGGTGGCTACAGCGACTGATACAGCGCTTCGTATTCTCTCGCCGTAGTTTTGAGATCGAAGTTTTTTTCGACGAACATCCGCGCGTTTTTCCCCAAAGTCTCCCGTTTTTCCCTGTCATCCTCGAGCGTGTGCAATGCTTTCAGCAATGACTCATTCGAGTCTCTCGGTATGGTAACCGATATATCTTCGTTTGAGAATTCCTCGAACTCCGCGAGATCCGAGAGTATTACGGGTTTTCCGCAGGCGTATGCCTCGATGATCACGAGGGGAATATCGAATTTTCCCACCATGTTCCCCACGGGGAATATCACGACATCGGCGATATTGTAGAGCGCGGGCATATCGAAGCTCGTATCGGAAAAAGCTATCTTGGAAAGAAGATCGGCAAGTTTGAGCGCCTCGTATATTTCGCGCTTTTTTTTCACGTCCGCTTCATTTTTTATCCGACACGCGAAAATGAATCTGAGATTGGACTCGGGGCGCGTATTGAAGTGATGCATGAGCGATTCTACGATCATGTCGGTCGCGCCGAGCCTCGAGTACTCGCCAGGATACATGGCGATAAAATGGTCCTTGGTGAAATGAAACTCGTCGAGCAGGTCCTGGTCTTTGTTTTTCGGCGCGTACAGCGAGAGGTCTATGCCGGGATAAATACGATGCACATTCTTGCAACCGAGTTCCTTGAGCCGGTTTTTTGAGGTTTCCGTGTAGGTGACGATCGCGTCGGCGAAGAGAAGGGCCTTGAGTTCCTGGGGGGCGTAGAGGTCCTCGCGCAGGGTCGCTACGGTCTGAATGGTCTTTCCTTTCGTCGGCCGGGCGAGATTTTTTATGATGAGCGCGTTCCGTCTGGCCGGCGTGAAGAGATAATGGGTGATGTCGAAGTCTCTGCGATGATCGCGAAGATAACGCAAAAGGGCGAGTTTCGCGGAAAATCCGAGCTGCGATGATTCGTATAAGGGAAACTGCGTGACAGTATCTGGAAGGCCGGTCACCGATTCTTTGGTGGTAAGCAGTGTGATGTTCGCATTCGTCACCGAGCGTGCGAGGAAGTACGCGAAATTTTTCGAAGCCTCATCCCAGGGCGGAACGATGGGGCGGGTGGCAAGCAGGATGTTTTTTGTTGACATAGGAATACTTTTATGGTAAAAATTACTCTATTCATTCGTTCTTTTACAAGGAGATCATTTTCTTATTTTTTATCATATAGAATCATTGTACAACATTCTCCCTCTGTTGTGGAGGGTTTGGAAACGGTTTAGAAGGGGATGGAGATGGAGTCGAGCGCAGAGTGGGGAGCATTGGACTGGTTCGAATATGTGGTCGTTTTGGGATGTTTTTTCAGGGGAATACACACGAAGCTTTTGTCTTTGTGGTACGCGACAACCGCTCTCATCGAGCCTGAAAGAATACTCGGATTGTTTGTCAGAGCCTGCATGTTTTCCATGATACTCTCGGCGTATCTCATGGAACGGATCGATGTGCTGGTTGTGGCAGGGTTCATCGGCTGGACCATATTTTTCTCCTGCTGACCGCCGTCCTTCTTGCAATAGGCTCCATATCAAGCCTCATCGTATATTCCGGGATATGGAGGAAAGGACGCAGGACTCTCTTTTGGCTCGTGTCGAATCAATCTGAAGCGATAGCGGGATATCTTCGCCTGTTGCAAGCGAGATATCATAAAAAATAGGTAGCAACACCCATATGACAGCCGGAAATCCGGCTGTTTTTTTATCGAACCACTCTGTCGCTATCGATAGATTTCTTGCCGTTGTCCGCCCTCGCTCTCGACGACGATGGAGACTTTGCCTCCGGTTTCGATCGGAGGGAGGGGGATGCTTTCCCGCGCGCCCTGAGGAACGAATTTCTTGTCGGTTCTTTCTATTTTTTTGTCGCGCGCTATCTTATAGGTAAAGGTTTGGTCCGCGGCATGATTTTGAATAAAAAACCCCAGAGATCGAGAATCCCGGCTTTCGAACGCAATGGTGAAGGAATCTTGATCGCCCGCGAAACGAAGATCGCGATCTATTTTCCAGGCAAGAAACCACGCGCTCGCCAGAAACAAGGCGATGCAAAAAAGAATCATCCTCGTATCTGGCTCAAGCCCCCGAAGGGAATTCCGCAGGTGGTTTGAAAGTGGGTTGGCGACGGATTTATTTTCGTTCATATATGTGAAGAGATTTTCCCGAATAGATCCTGGAAAACGCCGATGATTTTTCGAATTGTGACGCATCATACTCGGGGTGTACCATGACAAGATTGACTCCGAGATCTTCGAAGCATTTTTCACCATCCCGCAGATTGGGTGTCGAGATCATAAGGAGGGTGCATTGCTCCCTCGGTTTCGTCTCGTCTTCATATCGCTTGAAGAAGCCCCGGGAAAGCGGGTATTCATAGCCACGCATGAAAAACAGTTTTATCCAAGAGTCTCCGACCAAATAGTTATGATCCTTGAGGACTATATCATCTTCCCGCAATCGTGAGGCGAGGTAGGCCGCGCCGTCATAGGTTTCCCTCATCTGGGCTTTTTTCGCGGTAGAGGGGAGCGATGACTGATTGTCATTGGATCCGTTCCACGCGGAGAATCCGAATACTATGAGGAGGGCGAAGAGGAAGATTTTTCCCGGAATATAAGAATGCGGATGCTTGCGTGGCCGCGCCTTGAGAAAAAACGGGATGAGCGCGACGAGTGCCCCTGAAAGCAGGGCGAGCGGGGCGGCAAGATAGGCGCCGATCCTGTTCGAGGGGATATCCAAGAAGAGCAGGTGTGGCGCAAGCGTCATGGCAAGCAGCGACCCTGTCCAACCGAGGATGAAGGAGAATCCGATCGAGTTGCGGATCTTCCGAACGAAAAACCCGAGAAGAAGCGCGGAAAGTCCGAGGCTGATCCGCGCCAGGCCCGAGGCGTCGGATGCTTGGAAAAAGGTCAGCCCGGTCCGCGTGCTTTTCGAAGGAGCGCCTATAGCGGTCGTGACCGCGTTGGTTTCGATATAGGTAGGCATGGCGACAAAAAAGAAAAAGAGGAGCGCGCACACGAGGACGAAGAGGGGATAGGGAGAAAGGAAGAGTCTTCCGATGCGCCGGCCCAGGGCGACTGCGTCCCTGGGGAAAAGGAGGAGGAGCGAGAAAAAAATTCCCATAAAAATAAAAAGAAGCACGAGGGAGGAGAGGTGGTGCGTATAAGCGAGCGTGAGGGAAAGGAATATCCCCAACGCAAGGAAACGAGGTTCTTTTTCTCTCAACGCCCGAAAGAGAAGGGCCAGGATAACGGGGATGAAGAGATTACCGAAAAGATTTCCTACCACGCCGCCTGAAACGAATTTCGATTCGGGAGAAGAGAATGCGAACAGAGGACCGAGGAAAAAGAGTACGGCGAGACCGACGGAGAAAGGGCTTACGGATTGCTTGGTCAAGATGCCGGCCGTCAGTCTGACGGACAGCGAAAAAACCGCGAGAAGGGAGAGAAGATTTATAAGATAGAGGGCTGTGACAGGGAGTGATGAGAAAAAAAAGTTGCTTGAAAAGAAAGCGAGCGCCGCGAATGGAATGTGCTCTCCCACGATGAAGTCTGAAATCGGAACGGGATCGGAGAGGAAAAACTTTCCGTCTTCCCCGATAATCTCCCGTTTTTCGTAGACGGGAATCTCGCCGCTTTCTTGTATCTGCTTGGACCAGTACATATGGTGGCCCAAATCGGTCGCGGTAGGAAGCCCGGCATCGCCGAGGAAAAGCGTCCGGAGCAGCACGGTGAGAGAGATAAGCACGACAAAGGCGATTTTCTCATTTTTCGTTGACGAAAAAGGTGAGGCGTTTTCGAGGGCTGCCCCGGTATCATTCGGGGATACGGGAGATTTTTTTTTACAAACTCGATAATGGGCGTGGCGGATGAAAAGAAACGACAAGGGAAGCCCGATAAGCGAAAGGATCGCCGTCGCTTTCGTAATTGCCACGCCCTGCGCTCCAAGGAATATCATCGAGAAATCAAGGATGCCGATGCCGAGAGCGAAAGAAAGAACTCCTATTTCGAAAGCAGAGAAGGGATGCTTGGATCCGAAGAGGGCGCGGAGAGTCAAGAATCCCGCGAGAAAAAAGAGCGTGATGCCGAAAATAAATCCTATAAAATCTGAGAAAAGACTCATAGCGATTTGGTTTCATTGCCGGAGATGGCTCTTTTCCTTCTTCGCTCATACACGGGACCCATTCCAGTCAAAAAATCGAAGTATCGGGCGGAGATGACATTCCAATGATAATGAGTGGCGGTGAAAACGGCGCCTTGCTTGCCGAATTCTTTTCGGCCGTTCTCATCTTTAAGGAGAGTCTTTATCGCGTTTTGAAATGCCTCAGGGTTTCCCGATTCGACCAGGAGGCCGTTTTTTTTGTCCGTGATAGCCTCGCTTAATCCTTCGATGTCCGAGGCGATGACGGGCAGTCCTTCTATGGATGCCTCGATGAGCGCTATTCCGAATCCTTCGATATCGTGTTTAACGGCGATATTCGGTTGAATGAAGAGATGGGCCGTGCGCAATAAAAGATATTTTTCTTGGGGTGAGATGACTCCAAGCAATCGGACTTTCTGCTCCATGGAACTTTCTTTGATCGCCTTTTGAATCGCGATTTTCTCTTTGCCCCCTCCCGCCACCAGGTAGAGAAAATCATCGGGAAGCGACGGGAGTACTTTGCGTATGAACCATTCCACCCCCTTGCGTTTGTTCAACCGCCCGATAGTGAGGAGTATTTTCTTTCCGGAAACCAGCTCATCAAGGAAGTTTTCAAGCTCTTTGAGCGAAGGGACGCCAGCGTCAGGATGGGGTGCAATGCCGTTCGGTATGATAAAGAATTTTTTCGCGGGTATCCCATGTTGTTTTCCGATGGCCGCGGTAGCTTTTGATACGGAGATGAGGGCGTCAAGGGAGGGGAGAAATATCCGGACCCAGTATTTTTGATAAAAGGAATTCCGGTAGCTCATGTCCAATCCGTGGACTATCGACACCACATACCTTCTCGGGTATAAACGCTTGAGTATGAATCCGACGATAGCGAGCACGCCGTCGCCGAGCAGCACGCGATCGTATTTCGGGGCGAGTACGATGCTTACGAGCAAGGCGTATGGCAAAAACAAGGGCAGAAATTTTTTCCCATACTTGTTCGCGATGGTCGTGACTTCCGCCTTTTGCGAGAGCCAGGTCGCAAGGGCATGGTTCTGATTCTCGATTCCGCCGATTATAGGCGGGTAAGCCCTGGAAATGAAGAGGATTCTCATAGTGATGATTGCCTTGGTGTTATGGCATCTCAAATGCTTGCTTTCGGGGTGACACCTGAGTCCTGGTTTTAATGATCCGATGGTTTATCAGTAACACGGCGGCCGCGTTCGTACCGCTCTTTTTTCAGGATATAGAAGATTTCTTCGGTGATCTTCCGGTTCGAGCGGATCATATCCGCGACGAGCGCGAACACGAAAAACTGGAGACCGATGAGGAAGAGCGTGATCGCCACGAGGAGATAGTTGCGGAACGGGGTGATCTTGTAGTCCTGAAGATAGAGTCCGAGGAACCACGCGAAGGTAAGGAGAGAGAAAATGATGAGTGCAAGCCCTGGAATGCCGAAAAATTTGAGCGGCCGGACATCGCGAACCGCTTTCATGATGATTTTGCCGCTATTCCTGATGTATTTTCCGATACTTTTTACGACGCGGGATTTCCGTCCCGCGAAATAAGTGACTTTGACCGGCACCCAGAGGACTTTCAGGTCTTTGCCGAGGGCATCGATGATGACCTCTTGGGTGTAGGTGAACGCTCCGGGAAGATTGAGGCGAAGAAGAGTTTCACGGGAATAGGCCCGAAATCCGCAGGTGAGATCGGAGATGGGCGCATTCATGAACGATCCGATGATTCGGGCGGCGAATCGATTGAGCGTGTCCTTGAGAAAGGGAATATTCTCCGCCTTATGATCGGAAAACCGATCGGCGGTAACGAGATCCGCGCTTCCGTCGAGAAGCGGGCCGATGAGTTTCCCTATGTCATTCGAGTCGAATTGCCCGTCCGCATCGATATTCACCATTATATCCGCTCCGTTTTCGAGAGCGTTTTCGACAGATGTCCGAAATGTCTTGCCGATACCGCGGTTTACCCGGTGAGAGACGATGAAGTCGGCGCCCGCCTCTTTGGATACGGCCACCGTCTTATCGATCGACCCGTCATCGACTACCTGTATCAGCACCTCGGTTATTCCTTCGAAGGCGCGAGGGATTTTTCGAATAGTATCTCCTATATTCTTTTCTTCATTGAAGGCGGGAATGTTGATGATGAGGCGCATAGTGTCTCAATGTTATGCCCGAAGCGGGAGCGGATTACTGTTTTTTGATGAGGATCTTCGGATCGACGCAATCCCATTCGCAGGTCTGCTTCGCTCCGTCGAGACCTGACTTGAGGAAATCTTTCTGGCATTGATTGAGCTTGTCCTGACATCCGGACTTCTGCTCCTCCCAGTAATTCCAGTTTATATCATATCCGAAATAGCGCAATCCGAAGAGGGTGAGCGTTCCGATACCGGCGATGAATATGGCGGCGCGAAGAATGAGAAACATAGGGACTATCTTCCGATGCCTTTGTATATTACACCCGACCTTTTCATGATTTTCTTGTCGAGACAGTTTTTCCCATCGATCAATACCAGGAGTCCGGAGTGTTTGAGGAGCTCTTCGGTGAGGCCTTGGATGAATTCGCGATGGTCGGTGGCCAAAATGGCACCCGAGGCTCCTTTGAGGGCCGCTTCGAGAGTTTTTTTGTTCGATGACGCCGGAAGATGGGGGTCGAATACCTCGACTTTGGCGCCATGCTTGCGTAAACGATCGATGATGCGCAGCGACGGAGACTCGCGGATATCGTCAATATTCGCCTTGTAGGCAAGTCCGAGGACGACGACTTTGGTCCCATTGAGCGGAAGCTTCACCACATTGAGCGCGTCTTGAAGGAGCTCCACCGTATAGTCCGGCATGCTGTTGTTTATCTCCCTCGCGATCTTGAGGAATCTATGGTCGAACCCCGATTTTTTCGCCCGTTCGATGAGGTAGTAGGGATCTACCGGAATGCAGTGCCCGCCCACGCCGCAGGAGGGGAAGTGGGGCATAAAGGAAAACGGTTTGGTCGCGGCTCCCAAGATCACATCTTTCGTGTCGATATCGAGCACATCGAACGAGCGCGCAAGCTCGTTGACGAAGGCGATATTGATGTCTCGAAAAGAGTTCTCCACGATTTTTACCGCCTCTGCCTCCCGTATCGATTTCATGGGTCGGATCTCTCCGTCCACGATCGACTCATAAAACGCGACCGATAGCGCAAGGCCCGTCTTATCGAAAGAGCCGACGACGCGAGGAATGTTCTTCACCGTCCATTTTTCATCACCCGGATTGATCCGCTCGGGACAGTGGGAGATGAATATATCTTTTCCCACGGTGAATCCGGCTTCCTCAAATATCGGTCGGACGATTTCCTCCGACACTCCCGGATTGACCGTCGATTCGAGTATGACAAGGGCTCCTTTTTTGGCATGTGACGCCGTGACGCGCGAGGCCGCTTCTACGGGACCGAGATCCGGGTGGTACATCTCGTCGACGGGCGTAGGAACGCAAATAAGGATGATATCCGCGTCCGAGAGAGCTTTTTTCGCATCGGCGGTCGCCTGAAAGGGGAACTGCCTGAGGTCCTCTGAAAGCCGCCTGTCTTCGATCGGGCTCACCTTCTTGTTGATATGATCGATTTTTTGTTTGTCCTGATCATATCCGGTCACCAGGTATCCACGCTCAGTCGCGCGCACCGCGAGCGGAAGTCCCACATAGCCGAGTCCTATCACTGCCACTTTTTTTCGCTTTTCAGTCCGCGCCGCTGTCGTGCCGTTCTTGAGGGAGGTCATGAGACTTGCTTTATCGATTTGATAATTGCACCCAGTATAAAGAGAAATGGAGATAAAGGCAAAGGTTCTTGCCTGGAAAACACTTTCGGCGACATTCCTTTTTTTGTAAAAACACGGTATTATGGGAAAAATTATCTTATTATGAACATAGGTATCGACGCGTCATTTTTGAGGAAGCCCGGCACGGGGATCGGGCAGGTGACGCTCGGGATTCTTCAGGCGCTGATCGAAAGACATCAGGCGCCTTCGCTTTCGGGTTCGCACTCATTTTTTCTCTACTGCGAAGAGATTCCGCAGCTTTCTTTTGATCTTCCGGAAAATTTCTTTCTCAGGCCTTTTCTGCCCTTGTGGAAGCGGGATGACATTCCTCGGAAGTGGATGTGGGAAAAGCTGCTGTCGCGGCACGCGGAAGAAGATCGATGCGATGCCTTTCTCAGTCTCGCGCAATCCGCCGCCATCATGCCAAAAACCATACGACATACGATGATCGTGCATGATATGATCCCGCATTTTTTCCCACGGTATCTTTTTACGCTTTCCCGAAAGCTTTCATATGCCGCCATCAAAAAAGGAATTCGGCGCGCCGATCATCTCGCCGCGGTATCCCGAACGACCGCAAGGGATGTCGCGCGCATCCTTTCTCTCAAGGAGGAGACTATCACCGTGCTTTATCCGGGGTACAATCCGATATTCGGGAAAGAAATTTCCGTGCAGGACCTCCGACCAATACTCGATCGATATGGTCTCCGCGAGGGCTATATATATCATGGCGGGGGACTTGAGGTCCGCAAGAATACGGAGCGCTTGCTCAGGGCATATGCGGACCTTCGAAAAAAACATCCCTCTGCCCCGCCGCTTGTCATTTCTGGTACCGTGTTCGCAAAGGAAAATGTTCTCGCGGTCGATGTAAAATCCATTGCTTCGCGGCTTGGAATCGAAAACGCGGTGTCGATCCTCGGGTTTGTTCCCGAAGAAGATATCCCCGCGTTGTACGAGGGGGCTCTCATGTTCGTATATCCGTCCCTTTACGAAGGATTCGGGCTTCCCGTGCTCGAGGCGTTCGCTTCCAAGGTGCCGGTAGTCGCGGGAAGCGGTGGCGCCCTTCCGGAGATAGCCCAGGAGGCCGCGCTTTTGGTCGACCCTTCCGATGTTTCCGCTATCGAAGCGGGGATGGAGAGGCTGTTGAGCGATGACTCTTTGCGTCGCGAGCTCATTCGCGCGGGAGAGAAAAGAGCCGCGGATTTTTCTTTTTCAGAAATGGCGGAGGGGATAGTGCGGATTTTGGAGCATAATTCACAACGACGCTGACCCTATGCATCATTTTCTGAAGATGTCTCCCATGGGATACGCCCTCCTTTCCGGCTCAGTGCTTTTGCATATCGGCCTTATCCTCCTTTTTATCTTCGGAGTACTTCCTCTCGGTACGGCGGATTTCGTCTTTTTCCTTTTCCTCTCGATACTGGCGACGATGTATCGTCCCGGATGGATGTTTCTTCTTCTTTTAAGCGTGCTGCCACTTGAAATCGTCAATATGGCTCCCACCACATTTGGCATCGACATACGGCCGTATCAATTTCTGGAAGTCAGCATGCTTGTCGGGCTTCTTGTAAGAGGGCTTCTTAAAAAGACTTTGCCACCCTTCCCTTCCCTTGGTTTCGGGGACGCGTTTCTCTTGGCCATTCCCGCGGGGGCGTTCCTTTCGATTTTTGTTTCTGATACGCCGGAGACTTCTTTCAAGCTTGCGCTGGTACTTTCTTCGTTCGGCGGGATATTCCTCCTCGCGAGGCTATACATACAGTCCAAGGAAGATGTCTATCGGGTATTTCCTTTTATTTTTGCGTCGGGACTTGTCACTTTAGGCTTCAGTCTTTTCCAGGGCATACGATCCACGCTTTCGCTCGACGCCTTCGAGGTCATGCCCGGACGTCCCAACGCGCTGTTTCCGGAGCCCGACTGGCTGGGAATGTACATCGTTTTTTTCGGAGCGCTTATTTTCTCTCTCGGAATATGGCTTTATGGACACCGGCGGCAAGAGGAAAATCACTCGGCGCGGCGCGGTATGGGAGCTGTATTCTTTTTTGCGCTGGCGCTGGTGTTTACCGTCTTGCTTCTTACGGTCAGCCGAAGCGCCTGGCTCGGCATGTTTGCCTCCCTCATCATTTTTGGAGGAATTTCCACCTATATTTATAGAAATGTGAGATTTTTTTGGATACTTGTTGCCCAGGTCGCCGGCTCATTTTTGCTCGCTCTCCTTTTCGTCATCTTTATTCCACTCACGGCATTCGATCTTTCCGGACGAGCAGGGAGCATCGTGTCGGGAGATCAGAAAATCACCGTCTCGTGCGATAGCAAGGATACGGCGCTTCCCCGGGTCTTGCATGATATGTCAGAACTGTCGAAAAACAACTGCCGGCACATCGATATCGAGCAGATCGAAGCTGAAAAAGCGGCCGGCCATGCCGTGCTGACGATTTTTCGGCCGGATCCGAATGTTGAAATCCGTAAGGATATCTATACAACCTCGATACAAAAAATAAAAGAGCATCCATATCTGGGCATCGGCTGGGGGGGCATCTCGGCCATCCTCGGAACCGATGAGCGCGGCGCGGGCCTCAACGCGAGCAATGTCTTTCTCGAAGTGTGGCTCGGAAGCGGACTTCTCGGACTCATCGGATTGGTTTCGTTTCTCTTTGTTTCCTGGAGCCGGTTCCTGCGCCAGATATGGAAGGAGAAGGACGCACTCGTATTGACGGAAGATTCGATCTTTGCGATATTCTTCCTTTCGGTCATTCCGGGAATCATCGTTTTCGATCTTTTCAATTCAGGGATCCTGCTTGGGTTCCTGTGGGCGCTTTTCGCGGTTGCCCTGGTACGGATTGAAAAGAGGGAAGTCTCCGAGCAGTCCTGAGGCGGAAGGTTTTTATCTTGCCCTTATAATCTGTCCCTATGAAAATTATTGCCATAGATATCCGTCTGATCGGAAGAAGGCGCACCGGAGACGAGGCGGTCTTCCTCAATCTTGTGAGGGAGCTCCTGCTTCTCGAGACGGAGTACGAGTATTGGCTTTTGACGGATCGAAAAGAGCCTCGGTTCCTAAGCGAGCTTCAGAGCCTTCTCGGCATTCGCGATCATCACGCGGTACGCGTCGTCTCTCTGTGGGGGAGGAACCGCTTTTTTTGGAACCTCGTGTCCGTACCGCTTTTCCTGTTTCGTCGTCATGTCGATATATTCCATACCCAATATATCCTGCCGGCTTTCGTTCCATCGCGCACCTGGGTAGTGTCGCATATCCACGATATTTCCTTCCGGGTGTTCCCCGAACTGATCTCGTTTTCCGACAGACAGCTGCTCGCCTTGTTCATTCCTCATACCATGAAAAGGGCGGATATGCTGATCGCGCCTTCTTCCTTCACTCGCGAGGAGATCATTTCCCGCTACGGCGTGGATGAATCAAAGATTGCCGTCGTTCCCAATGCCGTATCGGTCGATTTCAAAACTTCCCTCCGTGGGCCGCTTGATCTTGAGGCGGTGCGGAAAAAATATCATCTTCCCCGGAGGTTCCTTCTTTCCGTAGGGACACTCCAACCAAGAAAAAATCTCCCCTTGTTTCTTCGCGCTTTTGCAAAGATAGAGGGGAAGCTTCCGGAAATGTCCGTCGTCATCGCGGGAAACAGAAAGGGACATCATTTCGACATGGAAATCGATCGGACGATCGCGGAGAATCATTTGGAAAAGAAGGTATTTTTCCCCGGATTCATAGAGCAGGGCGATCTCGCGGCGGTTTACCTTCTTGCCTCCGCGTTTGTTTTTCCTTCGCGCTATGAGGGATTCGGCATACCGCTTCTCGAAGCGTTTCTTGCCGGAATCCCGGTCGGAGCTTCTGACATTCCGGCCTTGCGAGAGGTCGGAACAAACTCGGTTCGCTATTTCACTGCCATGTGGTTCGCGCAACGCCGATGGTGGTTAACAGGGGGCGATATCGAGATTCTACCCCGCCTTAACCGGCGGGGTTTTTTTTGTCCAACGCGGTTGCATCACGGTGGGGCGCAGCGCCGTTTGCGGCGCGACTGGCTTTTTCCATTGACCCCGTGTAAACAGCGCACGATATTCGTTCCAACCACGGCCCGGTTTCTGTAACTGCCCTCCATGTTTATACGTGTCCGCACACGGCGTGCCGTCCGCCGCTTGACCGCGCTATTGGTGACCCTGCTGGTTGCAGGCGCGATCGGCGCGGCCGAGATTACACTG
>CALMHZ010000018.1 GCA_937864125.1 uncultured bacterium | reverse complement strand
GCCGCCAGGGTCGCCGCCGCGTCCTCCGCCTCGGCGATCGGCCCGCCGTGGCAGAGCACCAGGACGTCCGGGTTGGCCGCCTTGGCGACGTCGTGCATCGCCCGCACCCGCTCCGTCGCCTCTTCGAGGCTCATCGCCGTCTGCGCCCCGATCATCCCCTTGGTCGTCAACCCGACGTGGGCGACCAGCAGATCCGCGCCCGCCTCGGCCATCGCCCGCGCTTCCGCCGGCGTGAAGGCGTACGGGGAAGTCAGCAAATCGAGCTCGCGGGCGAGGCGGATCATCTCCACCTCCAGCCCGAAGCCCATGCCGGACTCTTCCAGGTTCTGCCGGAAGAGGCCGTCGAAGAGGCCCGCAAGGAGGTGGATCAGAAGATCAAGGAGGCGGGAGAGGCGGCGGCGTATGAGGCGGGAGTGGCGGGGCTTCACCCGAAGCTGCTTTATATCCTCGGGCGATTGCGCTTCCGGTACAGCTATAAGCAAAATGTGCTCATTCATACGCTTGAGGTATCGTATGTGGCGGGTGCGCTTGCAGCCGAGCTCGGAGCGAATGTCTCTGTCGCTAAAAAAGCCGGTCTGCTTCATGATATCGGCAAGGCCGTCGATCATGAGATCGAAGGGACTCATGTCAATATCGGTATCCGGATCCTGGAGAAATTCGGCGTGCAGCAAGAAGTGGTCGACGCCATGAAGTCGCATCATGATGAGTATCCGCATGCGTCCGTCGAATCGTATATCGTGACCGCGGCCGATGCCATATCCGCCTCGCGTCCCGGCGCGCGGAAAGAGACCGCGGAAAAATATATCAAGCGGCTAGAAGAGTTGGAATCGCTCATCAACTCATTTACCGCGGTCGAGAAATCCTATGCGATCCAGGCGGGGCGTGAGGTGCGCATATTCGTCAACCCCGAAAAGACCGATGACTTAGGCGCGATGAAACTTGCCAAGGATATCGCGAACCGGATCCAAGAGGAACTCAAGTATCCCGGTGAGATCCGCGTGGTCGTAATGAGAGAAACCCGTTCGGTAGAGTTCGCCCGGTAAGAAGAGCCAGGCTTGACAATACTGGGATTTGCTTTTTTTCAGCGAAAAGTTAGAATAGTATCGGAGGAGAATTTATAGACGCTTCGGGGGTACCGGAGCCGGAAAACTAGAAAGGTAGGTGGAAACTATGATGAATATGAACAAAGACGCACTCGTGCACGCCGTGTGTTCGAAGACCGATCTTTCGAAAAAGGATGTCGAAGCGACGATCGAAGCGATGGTGGATGTCGTCACCGATGAGCTTCGCAAGGGGAACAAGGTAACTCTTACCGGCTTCGGTACATTCCGTGTCTCAGATCGCGCCGCTCGCGAGGGTATCAATCCTCAGACGAAGGCGAAGATCATGATCCCCGCAATGACGGTGCCGAAATTTACCGCCGGCAAGAGCTTGAAAGAGGCTGTAAAGTAGTACTTATGGAATCCGATCGCCCCTATAGGGTGATCGGTTCTGATAAAAGAAAAGATAGGGCGGAATCCCGTGCCGGAAGCGTGCGGGATTTTGCTTTCTCTTGCCATAATTTTCATTTGCGGATATGATGGATGGGTATTTTGGCGGGGCCGGAGACCGCGGAAGCAGGAGTGTTGGAGCCGGGGCATAGTATAGTGGTAGTACGAGTGGTTTGGGACCATTTAGTCTCGGTTCGATTCCGAGTGCCCCGACAGCCTTATTGTGTGGAAAAGAAACGCCTGGTGCCGTCGAGTAAAAAAGGATGATAGAAAGTTTGGAATACGCTAAGATATTCAAAGGATATGCAGATGTTCACCTTGGTATTGAAGCGCTCAGAAGAAATAGCCGATCGGACAAGACTGTTTGCTTTTGAGAAGCCCCTTGGTTTCGTGTTTCAGGCCGGTCAATATGTTGTTTTGAGAATCCCCCAGGATCGCCTGGTCGAGGCGGATGCTCGCGGCGGGGTGCGCTCTTTTTCTATCGCCTCGGCCCCGTCGGATACCGATCTGTGTTTTGTCATGCGGGAAGGAGAGAGCGGATTCAAGAAGACTTTGTGGAATATGCCCCTCGGGGAGACGATTGTTTCCTCCGCGGCGGTCGGGCGATGCACGGTCCCAGCGGAGGATATGAATCCCGTGGTCTTGGTCGCAGGCGGAGTAGGCATTACTCCCGCGCGTTCCATCCTTCGGGAGGCGGAGAAAAACGGGGATTCGCGCCCGTACTATCTTTTCTACTCGAATCGACTATTGAAGGACGCCGCTTTTCATGAGGAGCTTTTGGCGATGACCCTTCCTCATTTCTCGTATATTTGGACGCTTTCTCTTGAATCAAGCGCGCCCGAGAAGAAGGGAGAGGAGCGGGGGTATATCGATGAGCGGATGCTGCGGAAATACTTGCCAGGAGTGCCCGCGGCACACTATTATGTCATAGGAGCGCCGGCCTTTACCGAGGCGATGTGCGGAGTGCTCGTGGGCATGGGGGTCCACAAGGAGAATATCAATATCGATCCCTTTACCGGGCTCGGAGGCCCTCCCGTGCCAAAAGCGGTGAGGAAAGAGGATTGAAAGAGAGCCGCGGGTATCGTATAATGGTTATTATATCAGCCTTCCAAGCTGAGGATGACGGTTCGATTCCGTTTACCCGCTCACGGATAAGCAACATAAAGAATGGGCATGAATAAAATGTTCATAGTATTGGGAGGCCTTGTGTTTCTCGGCGCGCTTTATTATTTTGCTTCGGTACATGAATTCGGTGAATTCACCCCGGATCAAGCGTCGATAAAAATGGATAAAAAGCCGCAGGAGACCTCGTCGGGCAAAGATTCAGAAGCAGCCAAAGAGAGCGCCTCTAAACCGCAAGATATGGATAATACATCTAAAAGCCAAACAAGTATGGATAAGCTTCTCATAGAAACGATCAAGGAAGGTTCGGGCGAGACGGTGACCAAGAAAGGTGACACCATCTCCGTGCACTATACAGGGACATTGCTTGATGGCACGAAGTTCGATTCGAGCGTCGACCGGGGAGAGCCGTTCTCTTTTACGCTCGGCGCGGGACAGGTGATTCGCGGGTGGGACGAGGGACTTCTCGGAATGAAAATCGGAGAAAAGAGAAAGCTCACCATTCCTTCTGAGATGGGGTACGGCTCCCGCGGAGCCGGTGCCGCCATCCCACCGAATTCCGTGCTGATTTTCGAGACCGAGCTTATCGGTATCGAATAAGAAGAAGAGGAAAGCGATGAAAAGAAAAATCGGAGGTCTCGTGTTGCGAGCCTCCGATGTTTTATTTTCAAGCATATCGTCTCTTGTAGTCATCCGCCAGCCGACCCAGCTCTTGAGGCGAGAGCATCCAGGGCACGTCTTCTTTTGGCTGAAATACTCGCACGGGTTGTGGGATGGCGGGGAGGGGGTATTGTTTCCGTATGTCCCTTATGATTTCCGGAAGGAGGAACAGACCCTTGTAGGTTATCCTGAAGCCGAAAGAATCTTCGGCCGCCAGACCCGTTTTTCTCTCTCTGGAGCCGACCAGCCGCGCGAGCCCTTCCCTGCAGGATTTTTCGTCGGTGTCAAAGGGCGCGAAGACCCTTTTCTCGCCATATCTCCTTTTGGCATACGGGCCGATTTTCTTCGACCCACCGAAGGGAGAATGTGACCCTCCGTCCTCCAATGCCCTGATTTCGGCGATAATTTCAAGAACGGACTGAGGAAGGATATTGAGGACGCAAAGCAGTACGATGGGGTTTGCCATGATGGACTCCTTTCTTTGTAATGAACATCAAGGTATGATACGGGAGTATTCCGTAGCCGTCAAGGATCATATGTCGTCTCGAAGATTTCAAAAAAAGAAAGAAGACTTCCTTTGCGCGCACTGCGGAGAATTCGTGGTCGGGGATGGATACACCAATCATTGTCCGTCGTGCCTTCATAGCCTTCATGTCGATGTCTTCCCTGGGGATAGGCTGGCGTCATGCGGCGGACTTATGGCCCCCGTATCCTCTCGCAGGAAAAACAGCGAGGAGCGCTTGCTTCATCGATGCGTAAGATGCGGCCATGAGCAGGAGAACAAAATCGCACCCGGTGACAGCCGGGAGGTGCTCCTCTCTCTTATGGAAAGCGCCGCTGATGATTTTTTCAAAGGAACACGAAAGCCATGAAGCGTATGACGAAAAAAAATCAAAAGATATTCTTTCTGGTCGTTTCCATACTGCTCGCCTATTTTTTCGAGCAACGCGTGTTCCCGGAAGGGGATTCG
>CALMHZ010000017.1 GCA_937864125.1 uncultured bacterium | reverse complement strand
CGGAGGAACTCTCCGGAGAGCCGTTTTCTTTACCAACACTGTCAATTATCCGTAGTTTTGTTTGTTGTTACCGTCCTTATTGTCGGATGTGTTTTCCTTCTTCGCTATGAGTGGGGCCAAACATTTTTATGGAAGAATGTGAACGGAACTCAAAATGTGTTAGAGGATTGTTTTGTATACGCGCCAGTGAAATGTGGGTATTCTGATTATTCAGAAAAGGATATATTACAGGAAATTACTTTACTCAAACTTACCAAAGAAGAAGCCCGAGAACTTATTTTAAATGCCCAGGAAGAGGAGATTGAAGAATTCAATGAGCTGACGGGCAAAGGGTCTTTGACGGAAGATGAGAGATGGCGCCTTGATGTGAGCAAAAAATCACAAGAGTATTACATCCGCGTGCTTCAGGTCATAGAGCGGATGGAATAAGGGATTGTAGCGCAAAGACTGAAGAGTTTTTTCGAACCTTTTTTGGGGAATGATTCAGTTTGAATAGGATATGCGAATAAAGAAATCAGCCGTTATATGGATTGGTGTTATCGGAATCCTGGTCGGAGGAGTTCTTTTTTCGATCTGATTCCGTGGCAATACTTGGAGGATCATCATATATATAGTCCGCATGATATGAGGTCTCAGATGCAGATCGCGTGTCTGGTGTCCATGCCTTACAAATGCGGACCCGGGTATGACAGCGCCGATGAACAGATAATTTCGAAAATCAACTGGTTGAAACTTTCGAAGGATGAGTCAAAGGAGCGTGTTTTGAAGGCGATCCAAGAGGATGACGAGGAGTTCGAAGCTTTGAAAAGGAAAAAATCACTTGATGAACATGAGGAATTCAGACTCAGCGTTCGAGGGGATGTGAGGAAATATCAGGAGCGCTTGCTGTCGATCATCGATCATATGGAGTAATGGCTTGTAGCCCCGTCATCGCCGAGCCTTCGAAGGGATGGTGGGGAGCGCGCGGGTGATTGAGTAGGCGGGAGCCTTTCAAGGCACTCATGGACATTGACAGTATGCTTTCTTTCCGATAGCTTTCACAAAGAAGCATATTCCATGAATTTTTATGTACAAGAGAACAACGCTCATCGCCGTGGCCATTATTATCGCTTTTCTGGGAGCAGCTTGCTTTTGGTATTCCAAACAAGCTGTGTCCCCCGAGCGGCCGATCGCAACCTCGCCTCAGCCAATAGAAAAGCAAGGAGAGAACACGGTCTCGAATGCCGATACTCAAACCCAAGCTAGCTGGCAAAGCCTTGCTATGGAATGGCCGACTGATGTTTTGGATGTATCCCTTTGGGAGAAACATGATTTCAAGCTTGCCGGCGTCGAAGCCTTGCTTCCCAAAACCTGGAGAGTGAGTGAGAATTCAACCATCTATCCCGAAGAAAATGATGAAAGCTGGATTAGTATGTATCGGAGTCCCCTGCCCGAATACTTCAATGGCAAGATAGGGAAAGGAAAGGGATTCTCCGTTGCCGAGGCTATCATGAGCAAGCATCTCGTCTACGATGACGGGTATCAGTTCGCGCTTCAGCGAGATCGGTTCAACGAGATTTCTGTCCCCATCGGATCGGGTGTTGAATACCCCAAACTTTCCGATCCGTTCCCATACCCCGGTGCGTCCAAGCATGAAATAATGGAAAGCAGACTATTCATCCTCTTTTCCGAGAAAACGAAAAAAACCTATTCATTCGAATATCGTTTTCCTCAAGACTCCTATAATCCCGTCATAGACCGGGCCTTCGAAGAAGTGGTGAAGAGCGCGCGGGTACTCGAATAGGGTCGCAGCCTCTCAAGGTACTCAGAGACATTTGACAGGACGCCCTCTTTCTCGCTAGCCTCGAAGGAGAGATATGTTTCACCAGGTATCTATGAATAAAAAAGGAATCATTTCTCTCGGAGTTATCATCCTCGCCTCGCTCGCAGGCGTCGTTTGGTA
>CALMHZ010000016.1 GCA_937864125.1 uncultured bacterium | reverse complement strand
GTCGCCTTGAGGGATTGCTCGAGGTGATGCACATATTGGATATTCCCTTGCTCGTAAAGGTTCTGCATCCCGAGCAATTCCTCGACATGGGAAATTCCGGCGTCGGTCAGAGTTACCGACTTGAATTTTTCATCGACGATATAGTCGGTTTCAGCGTGGAGACGAGGAACGATCTTCGCGAATTTCTCATACAGCTTGGTAGATTCGTTATCTGGAGCGGAGATGATGAGCGGCGTGCGCGCCTCGTCGATCAATATCGAGTCCACCTCGTCGACGATCGCATAGTGAAGCGGACGCTGCACCATTTCTTCGAGGCTCCCCACCATATTGTCCCGAAGGTAATCGAAGCCGAACTCGTTGTTCGTCCCATAGGTGATGTCCGCGGCATACGCTTCCTTCCGGGTCACCGGGATCATATTTTCCATTTCGACCGATACCTCATCGCCATCATCCACTTTCGGCTCGAATCGATAGGAAGATCCCTGCTGAAGCACGCAGGCGGTGGAAAGACCCAGAAAATGGTAGACTCGGCCCATCCAATTCGCGTCGCGTTTGGCAAGATAGTCGTTGACGGTCACCACATGCACTCCCTTGCCGGAAAGCGCGTTCAAATACACCGCGAGAGTCGAAGTGAGCGTTTTCCCTTCCCCTGTTTTCATTTCCGCGATCTGCCCATTGTGGAGTACGATGCCCCCGAGCAGCTGGACATCATAATGCCGTTCGCCGATCACACGGTACGCGGCTTCGCGCACCACGGCAAATGCCTCGGGGAGGATATCGTCCTCGGTTTCACCGTTTTTCAGCCGCTCACGCAGGCTCTCCGTCTTCGCGCGCAACGCATCGTCGGAAAGGGCCTCGATATCCGAAGCAAGGGCATTGACCGATTCCACCATCGGCCGGAGCCTGTCTACTACCCGTTCATTCGAACCGAACACCTTTTTCAAAAAATTCATAGAAATCGTTATCAAACTAGCAGCGGCGGATATTCGTCCCGCTCGAGAGCCTTACGGAAGACCATTTTCCCTTTCATCTCGAAATTTTCCTTCAAAAAAGCCATCTGATTCTATCAAAGAAAAAGGCTTGCGTCAAAACGCAAGCCTTTGCCCAACCGCAACGCAACCCCTGACTACAAACCCGTAATAAACACGAATGTTGATGCGAACAGCCCGCCGATGACTATGAGAAGCACAGTGCTTTCCGTCGTCTTATTGAATCCCTTCATACGGCAAATCCTTTTATTTTTTTATACGACTTTACCTTTTCAGTCTATCAGAATCTCGCGCCCGCGTCTACCACGAGCATTTTTTTGATCGAGCGCGCGCCTCGCTCGTGAAGATCCCGCCGCTTTCCTTTTTCTTTCACGATATGGGTCCTTAACTTTCCTATGACCATATCGATGGAGCCCTCGATACTTTTGGAAGTCTCTTCCGCGCGATGAAGGGCATGGAGATCCCGGACATTCACTTCTACCCGAAAAAATCCCTTTTTATCACGCGCAAGCTCGATTTCAAACAAAGAAGTCTTATGAAACAGGTCCTCTATCTCCGCCAGTCGTTTCAATATATATTTTTTTTCAGATGGGCTGATGGCGATCCCCTGCAACAAAAATCGTGTTTTCATAGCTTGAGCCTAAGGATTAGCGTCTATCCTGCCCTTTTAATACACTCGAGGACCCGACTTTCTTCCCGAATCCCAGCGAAACGCTTCTAGTGTGGCGCTCCAAAGCCGATAAGCTGCACCTCCGCGGCAAGCATCACTCCCGCTTCGTCTCGGACGCGCTGCTTGACAATGCTCGCGAGTGTCAGCACCTCTTCTGCCGTGGCGCCGCCTGTATTGATAAGATAATTCGGGTGTGCCTCGCTCACCTTCGCGTGACCGATCATTTTCCCCCGCAACCCCACATGATCGATGAGCCATCCGGCAGGCAAGCGCTTATTTTTCGACTCCTTGCCCGTGTCCTTTTGAAACTCCTCATGAAGCTTCGGATTTTCCACTACCGGATTCATAAAGAAAGACCCCGCGCAAAACACTTCCTGGGGATGCTTGGCTTCCCGGAGCGCTACTATCTCCCGAGAAGCTTCCAAGAGTCGATCCGGATGCGTGGTCGGCGTCAGGCGAAATTCCGCCGATACGATGATATATTTCGGATGCGTCTTGAAAAAACTGTGGCGATAAGAAAAATCGCATTCTTTCTTGCTAAATTCCCGCACCATTCCGGACTCGCTATGAAAGGCTTTGACGGAAAAAACGCTGTCCCCTATCTCGACTCCGAAGGCGCCGGCATTTCCGCGGATGGCTCCCCCGACCGATCCCGGAATACCGGCAAGGTTCTCTAACCCCGACAGTCCCGCCTTGTTCGCCCGTTCCACCAAGACCCCGAGCGGTATTCCGGCGCCTACGGAAATCCGGCTTCTTTTCTCATCGATCTGCAATCCTCCGTCTGTCAGGCGGATGACCAGACCGGGAAATCCTTGGTCGGAAAAGACGATGTTGCTTCCGCCGGAAAAGACGAACACGGGCAGATCATCTTTCTGCGCGCGCTCATAGCACTCGGCAAGCTCCATGGCGTTTCCGACATCGGCAAAGAGCCGAGCCGTTCCTCCGATACGGAAAGTCGTGTACTGGGCGAGAGGTATATTGCTTTTAAAAGTCATAGTTTTATTTTTTATGATCCCGAGAATTTTTCCGCACAAGTTTTATTCCTATTTCCCACACGTTGCCCGCACCGAAGGTAACGATGAGGTCTTCTTTGCCCATGCTTCCTTCCAGCTCCTCTACGACAGCTTTTATATTTTCCATAAACTCTGCCTTCAAAGGGACATACCGATTGATTTCCTCGACCAGATCGGCCGAAGAAACGCTTTTTTCCGTCTCTCGGGCGCTTCCATAGACAGGGAGAACCAGCACCCGATCCGCCATGTCAAAGCTCTGAGAAAATTCTGAAAGCAACGCCTTGGTGCGGCTGAAAGTATGGGGGTGAAATATCGCGGTGAGCCTTCGGTCGGGATAAAGCGCGCGGAATGCGGCGAGAGTCGCGCGCAGCTCTTCCGGATGATGCGCGTAGTCATCGTACACGAGGGCGCCATTCCTTTCACCGATATATTCGAAACGCCGGCTCGTTCCCAAAAATGAAGCAAGCCCGTGTGCGATAGCGTCCTTTGGCACCTTCAACCATCGCGCGAGCGCCACGACCGCGGTAGCATTCTGCGCATTATGCTTCCCTGCCAACCGAAGGGAAAAGCGGCCGAGGGAAATTCCCTCAGAAAAAATATCGAACTGCTGCTTTTCTCCCTCCCTGTCCCCCTCGCTTGCCTCGATCGTTTCATGATTCCGAATAACAAAATCGGAGTCTTCATGAAATCCATAGCTTCGCTTCTCGCAAATGGCTTCCTTGGCGATTTCGGTTACGGCGGCGGAATCATTGCAATAGACAAGGACTCCATGGCGCGGTATGCGTCTGACGAATTCCGCAAACACTCTCTTGTACGATTCGAAATCAGGGAAAAAATCGGGGTGATCCCAATCGACGCTCGTCAGTATGACCGCGAACGGCGCGTAGTGCGGAAGCTTGTTCTGGTATTCGTCCGCCTCAAGCACGAAATAAGTACCCGTGCCCGAGAGCGCGTTCCCCTTCCAATCCCTTACGCGCCCTCCTATGATGGCGGACGGATCCAAGCCTCCCTTGCGGAGCACCTCCGCGAGGAGGGCGGAAGTCGTCGTCTTTCCATGAGTACCGGTTACGAGAAGACTCAGCTTCTCTTTGGTGAGGAGTCCCACTGCCTCAGGGTAACTTAGGATCGGGATGTTTCTTGTGGCGGCTGAAACAAGCTCGGGATTTTTCTTCGGATCATAGGCGGTCGAATAGATAATGAGAGAGGTATTCTCATCGAGGTGTTCCGCGGAAAATCCGACCAAAGGAGCGATGCCCGCCTGCTCAAGGACGCCATCGGTAAAAAACACTTCCTCGGTATCGGATCCGGAAACAAGCGCGCCCGCCTTGACCAGTATCTCGGCGAGGGCGGCCATGCCGGCGCCTTTGACGCCAACCAGATGCACCCGCATGCCAACGAGCGCATTCATTCGTATCTCAGGAATCATAGCGTGAGTCATAGCGCGAATTTTTATCAAACCATCATCGCTCCCCCTCTCTTAGTCAGCCAAGGACAACACCCCTTCCGCGATCATATCCGCCGCCATCGGATTATGAAATACCCGCACATTCTGACCCATGCTTGAACGAAGCTCAGGGTTCCGCAACAGCTCGTCTATCTTGGAGAAAAGGATATGCTCGCCAAGATTCGATTCCTCGAGCACCAGCGCCCCGCCTACATGAGCGACATCATAGGCGTTCTTCCTCTGCTCATCATTCGCCGCGCTCGAAAGGGGTACGAGTATCGCTGGTTTCCCACAAGCGGCGATTTCCGCGATCGATCCGGCCCCCGCGCGGGAAACTATCAAGTCAGCGCGCGCGAACGCAAGTCCGAGGTCGGCAGCCTCAAGAAAGGGCACGGGCACATATCCTTCATGCCCCGCCTTCACCCCCATTTCCCCCGCGAGCATGACTACTTCTTGATAATTGTTCTGACCCGTCTGATGGAGAACATACGCCTCTCGGAGCAATTGCGGAAGGACGCGCACGATCGCCCTGTTGAGCGCCTGCGCGCCCAGGCTGCCGCCAAGCACCACGACGACCGGACGATCCGCCGTAAATCCGAACCGAGCATCGGCGGAGCTCCGATCACCGGACAGTATTTCGGTACGGACGGGATTGCCGGTAAGGGCTGTTTTTCTCGGAGGGAAATATGCTTGAGCCGAAGGATAGGCCAAAGCGATACGAGAGGCGAATTTTGCAAGAAGAGCGTTGGCGCGACCCGGCACCGCATCCGAATCATGGATCAGAATAGGAATATGAAGCACCCATGCCGCAAGACATACCGGCACCGATACCGATCCCCCTTTCGCGAAAACGACATCGGGCATATAGAGAAAAAGGTGCCACAGGGACTGGAGAAATCCTATGGGCACCTTGAAAGGATCGATGAAGTTCTGCCACGAAAAATATCGACGGATTTTCCCCGAAAGGATATAGCGCACGGGAATACCCTCCGCTGTCATCGACCGCTCTTCGAATTGCCCCCGGGAACCGATGTAAAGGAAGCTCGTCGAAGTTCCCGCCCGAGCCTTGATGGTACGGGCAACCGCGATGAGGGGGAAGGTATGGCCTCCCGAGAGGCCTCCCGTAAGCACTATCCGTTTTTCGTCTGCCATAGCGATAACATTTTTAGTTCCTCCGGCTCAAGCCCGTTACTTTCTTATTTTAGAGTGTTTGGAGATGTTGAGCAATATGCCTACCGCCCCGAGAAGCACCGCCACCGAAGTTCCTCCATAGCTTATGAAGGGAAGCGGCACGCCGGTAAGCGGTATGAGCCCGATAATGGCGAAAATATTCACGAACGCCTGGAGCACGATCCACGCCACGATTCCGATCGCAAGCGATCGGCTGAATTCATCCGGCGCGAATGTGGCTATGCGGAATCCCCGATAGGCGAAAAAGAGAAAAAGAGCTATGAGGAAAGTCGCCCCGATCATCCCGAGCTCTTCTCCGAGGATAGCGAATATGGAATCGGTCATCGGCTCAGGAAGATAGGCGAATTTCTGTCGGCTATGCCCCAAGCCGAGCCCCATAAGCCCACCGGAGCCCAAGGCGATAAGCGCCTGCGTGATCTGATATCCCGCGCCGCTCGGATCATGATCCGGATTGAGGAATACCATCATGCGGCTCATGCGATACGGAGCGAGCCATACCAAAATAAGCAGGCCAAACAAACCGGAGCCGACAAGCAGGCCTATGTGCGAAAGCTTGGCGCCGGAAGCGAAAAAAAGTACGAGCGAGATGAGAAAAAGTATTCCGAGCGTTCCGGTATCCGGTTGTTTCATGATAAGGAAGCTGACGATGAGGAGCACGATGACGAACGGAACGACGCTCTCATTGAAATCCGTTCGGCGCGATAGCGCTTTCCCGGAAAGCCATGCCGAAAAATAAACGATGAGAGAAAATTTCATTATCTCCGAGGGTTGGAAAGAGACCGGACCGATATCGATCCACCGAGAGGCTCCGTATGCTTCGGTCCCGATACCGGGAATAAGCACGAGAACCAACAGCCCTATCGCCAGCAAAAAAAGAGGTATGGATATTTTTTTCCACCACATGTATGGGATGCGCTGGAAAAAAAACAACGCGAAGAGACCCACTCCGATGCCGAGGAGCTGGCGCTTGAAAAAATAGTATCCATCATCGAAGCGGATATTGCCGTACGATACGCCGGCGCTCGCGACCATGATGAGCCCCACGCCCAATAGCAAAAAAACGGTGACCAAGAGAGGCTTGTCACTTGATTGGAACATCCGTTGCTTTCTTTTTTTTTCCCGTTCTATTCCCATACGGTATATTCATCCTTTAAGAAGCATATCGGACTTCTTCGAATGCTCTTTCCGCCATCTTTCTATCTCCGCGTGATGTCCGGAAAGCAATACCTTGGGCACCGAATACCCCCGATATTCTTCCGGCTTGGTATACTGCGGACATTCCAATACGCCTTCTTCGGTATGTGACTCGGTCTGTGCGCTTTCATCATTCCCGAGGACTCCTCCCAACAAGCGCGCCACCGCATCCGTCACGACCATGGCGGGGAGCTCTCCTCCGGTGAGAACATACTCCCCGATCGAAACCTCCTCGTCGGCAAGATGCTCCGCCACCCGCTCATCCACTCCCTCGTAGCGGCCGCAAAGGAGGATAAGCCGTTTGTAACGGGTAAGGCGCACCGCATCTTTCTCGGTGAACAACTTTCCCTTGGCTGAAAATAAAATAACCCGGGTCTCTTCACGAGAAGGACCTTCGGCGAGCACCGCGTCCACGCACTCGAATAACGGCTCGGGCTTCATGAGCATCCCGGCCCCTCCTCCATACGGAGTATCATCGGTGGTGCCGTGCTTATCGCGGGCGAAGTCCCGGATATTCCAAGTCCGTATCTCGATTTTCCCGGACGCTTGGGCGCGCTTCAATATGGACGCGCCGAAATAGGAGTCGAAGCTTTCTGGAAATATGGAACATATATCGAAACGCATAGGATCTCTTGTGGCGTATGTCCTTCTCTCTGATAAGAATTCCAGTATAACTCGAAAAAAAGAGAAGCGGAAGCGCGTGCGCGCCCCCGCCTCCTCCTTCACTCTTTTTTGGAGAGCCGGCCGCTTATTGCTTGCTCAGAATGAAATCTTGGTTGAGCACCGTCTCTTGCGTCATTTTCGTACCGTCTTTTTTCGTTATGATTATGGATACGGGAATATCGTTCACTCCGGCCTGCTTCTGTATTTTCAAATCATAGAAATTTCGATCCAAATCTTTCGGAAGATCATATTCGAAAGAAACATCCTTCGACGCCCCGAGTGGGACATGCACCAGGGCGCCGAAGTATTTCTTGCCTTTCAATTGCCCGAACACGGGCTCTGAAGCATTGCCGGACACGGCCTTAAGCCAGCTTCCATCCGGCACATAGAGCCGAAGAAAAGTCTGATAATCCTTGGTCATGAAATCCCTGACCTTGCCGGTATGCTCATAATGAATGGTCGCTTTCGCTTTTGGTATTTCTGTCGACAGGTCCACTTCATATCGAAGCGATCGCTTGACGACGGCATCGCTCTTCCAGGAGTTAAGGTTGGCATCAACCGCCATGACAAAATCGTCAGGCGCCGCCCCATCGAAGGCTCCGGCCCACCCCGCGGATAGGACCTGATCCTCGAGATTCTCATCCGTGAAATAAAGCTGTATATCCTTCTTGTTCAGATCATCCAAAATAACCTGAAAAAGAGCGAAGAGGTCCTGAGGAGGCAGGTCCCGGACCTTGGACAGGACCTGATCTCCCAAAAGTCCCATAACGGATTTGCGCTCTCCGGCTTCGATACCCTGATCGACATACCCTTTTTCCACTTGATACTCAAGGTCGATCACCGCGGTTTCCGCCGTATAGGTGCCCGGATACCCCGGAATTTCTATGGGCCCGGTAACGCGCAAAAACGAAGACAAGACATTCGCGGTGATACCCACCACTCCATCGAAGACCTCGCCGCCTTGTCCCAGGGCATAAAATTCCATCGCCTTCTTCGCGTTGAGCTGGAAGTCCGGTTCCCAGTTCGAGTCACGCAACTTCCAAGATTTTATCCCCAGGGTTTCTTGCATGGGGTAAGGCGGCGCTATCGTGTCCGGGATGCGGCCATCGAAATTTCCGGAATCATGGATAGCGAAATCGATCACCTTGCCGTCATTGACCTTCAATATCCCGAAAGATCCGATGAACCCGCCTCCGGGACGAAGTTCGAGGTTGTTTTGAAACAATATGAGATAAGTGCGATCTTCACCGTCCGTATCCATCACCGCATCGGCAAGAAATCCTATCGCCGAGATATTACCCGTAAGACTTTCTGAAAAAGGCAATTTCTCAACAAGCCCCGAAAGTGCGCCCAGCCCCTGATTCTTTGCCTCCCAATAGACAAACCATCCGAAGAGAAAAGCTCCCGCGAAGAGGGCGAAGATGATCCAAAATAAAATTGAGTGCTTTGATTCCATAGGGGGAAATATTACCCTCTCATTAACTCATTCAATCGCCGCTTGTACTCCTCTTCGGTCGGTTCTCCTCTCGGCGCTAAAGGCCGTGGAGAGGGGGCGTTATTCTTCTCACCATTCTCGGATGAAGCATCAGTTTCCTCTTCTTCCAAGAAAAGCTCCTCTTGACCAGTTCCTTTTTCAAAAGAAAACTCCTCCAAAAACTGCGCTTCGGCCTCCGAAAAAGCAGGGAGGTTAAGCGGAGCTCCGGCCTTTTTCCCCGTAGAAACCGCTCCCCGCTCCGAAGCGATTCTCTCGGGAAGAGCATCCTCGGGCACGGC
>CALMHZ010000015.1 GCA_937864125.1 uncultured bacterium | reverse complement strand
TGTGGAGCGGAATGTTCGTGAAAAAATTGGAAATGGCGAGCACCACGCCTCCGGTCAAGAGCCCGCGCAGCACTCCGCCTGAAACGAATCCGGAAACTACGGCCCAGATCGGAGCGGGAGAGACGATGATCTCTTCTATCTGGCGCATGAATTTCGCCGAATAAAACGAGCTTACGACATTCATGAAAGAGTTCGTAATGATCGTCAGCATGACCACCCCCGGAACGATGAACTGCATGTAGGTGAACCCGTCGATCATGGCAAGCTGCGAGCCGAGGAAGGTGCCGAAAATGATGAAATAAAGCGCCGTCGTAATGACCGGAGGCAGCAAAGTCTGCGTCCATATCTTCAAAAATCGCCCCGTTTCCTGGCGGACAATAGTCATGAAGGCGATAAATGATTTTCGGAAAGGCATACTATTTTTTTGTAAGATTCACGAACAGCTCCTCGAGGCGATTCGACTTGTTCCGCATACTGCGCACCTCTATGCCGAGCCGGTCGAGCGCGAGCACGGCCTGAGAAAGCGTCTCGCCTTTGCGGACGATCATCTCGATCGTATGTTCGTCCACCTCTTTCACATCGAAACGATCGAGCAACTGTTTCATCTCAGGAGCGAGAGGGTGTTCGAGATCGAAAACGAAGGTCTCGGAGTGCAGGTTGCCGAGAAGCTCCCTCATGGATCCTTGCGCGACGATATTCCCCGATTTGATGATGGCGAGATTCCGACACATCTGTTCGGCCTCCTCGAGATAGTGCGTGGTAAGGATGATCGTGGTCCCCGCCTCATTCAGTTTCCGCAAAAAATCCCACATCTCGCGGCGGAGCTCGATATCGACGCCCGCGGTCGGCTCATCGAGAATGAGCAGCTTCGGCTCATGCACCAAGGCGCGCGCTATCATAAGCCGCCGCTTCATTCCCCCCGAAAGCGTGCGGGACGCCTCGTTTCGTTTTTCCCACAATCCGAGAAGGCGGAGGTATTTTTCCGCCCGCGGCAACGCTTCCTCACGAGGGATGCCATAGTAGCCCGCCTGCGTGACGACGATATGCAGTACCTTCGCAAAAATATTGAAATTCATTTCTTGCGGCACGAGTCCGATGAGAGACTTCGCCTTGTCACGATCCGCATCTATATCCACTCCGAACACTGATACCGAGCCCGCGCTCTGACGCATGAGCCCTGAAATGATCCCGATAAGCGTCGTTTTGCCCGCCCCGTTCGGCCCGAGCAACGCGAAAAAATCGCCCGAAGCGACTTCGATGTCTACCCCCTTGAGCGCGTGCACCCCCGTGCCGTAGGTTTTTTTAAGTTGTCGGACGAGAAGGGCTGGATGCATGAAACAATATCCTTTCGCTTTTGATTGAATTCCATACTACTCCCTTTTCTCTTTATTGACCAGGGGGAAGAGCGGCCGGGAAGAATGCACGGCCTTCGAGGAAGATGCAGGTGCTTCAGAATGGCAACAAAGCGATGCCGGTCAATAGCTTGTGAATCCGCTGAGATCAGGGTGCGAAAGCGCGTAGGTCCCGGCTGCCGGATCGCCTGCCGCCGTGGCGAGGCTGTTCATCGCCGCATTGATATAGACATTCATATCCGCAAGATTCGTACCACCACCTCCGACCCACCAGCACATCAATAAGACAAGACTCCCATCGACAAGGATAAATACCGGTCCTCCCGAGTCGCCTCCGATAGTCGGACTGTGCCAGGCCTGAGTAGGCAAGACAGTAGCAAATGGTAGGTTATAAATGACAGCGCTCAATCCGTAATCGGTGTCATTCAATTCGATGACTTCAGTAATACTGATCTGATCGGCGTTCCCCCCGTTTGAATTATGCGCCGTCTTTGTCAGGGCGGCTAACTTTATTGTCTTGTACTCAGAAGAACCGTACGCGACCTCTCTATGCCCCGTAGGCAGATAGGTACGCCAATTACCAGGGAGGGTTTTAAACGGTGTAATGCCGGTTATCGCCCTGTCCAAATACGCTACCTGAATGTCCGTATACCCGCTCAAGGTCAAAGCCGATCCGACATGATTCTGTCGTGAAATCACATTCGCGACTTGCATGACTCCGTCCGCCCCCATGAATACCACGGTCGATCCTGGCTGATAATGCGTCGCTCCGATAATATGACGCGGTGAAATCAACATCGCCGGGTGAATATATCCACCGCTCCCGCTGCCATTGATAATGCTGATCGCGGATAAGTCGATAGAGCCCGTGAATACATTTGGATTTCTCACCGCTGCAGGAGCTGACAAACTGTAATTATTAGATGTAAATAGATTCTTTGTCGTGTCACTTGGCGTTTTCCCGGAAACCATCGCGGTCATCGTCGCATTCACATGAGCACCGAGCGTCCCTGAGACGAATGACTGAAAATATTTTGCCGTGGTGCTGCCAGTTGCTGACATTCGCCTCGCGACACCACGCACCCCGAGAGGCGAAGGAAATCGTACCAATATCTTTGCATCCCCATCCGCCACCCGGGTAACGGCACCGGCAGCGTCAACAGTGGCCGTATTAGGCGTAACCGATTCGAAAACGGGCGTTCCAGGAAAAACGAGGGAGGGAGTGACAGAGATGATAAAATTATTCGCCGTTAGCGACCCCGTAATCGTAGAAAAATTAGCGTCCCTATCTACGAAAGGAGAATAAACAGGAGCAGCGATCGCTGGATTTTCGTTTACCGTAAGGGAAAAGTCCTGTTCGCTCGTCACTCCTCTCATCGCAGAGCTTCCTCCGAAAACAATATTCATACCGCTTATCAATTCGCGTTAAAAAACTCGATACATGCGTCAAAATTACACGACGCATACACATCCGACGCATCCTCATGCAAAAAATTCAGCTTCAGGAGCTCACCATTGTCTATATAAGGAGATATGCTTGCTGTACTGATACCACCTAGAAGCACTTTATTTCCTAGTGCCTGCAGTGCCTGTGTCATTACAAGGACATCTATATCGAATGCGCCCAAAATAGAACAGGTTATCTTGGATCCTATCGTTAAGGCGGTGGCTGAATCAACGGTAAAGTATACCGTTGCTCGTATATATTTTGCTCCTACAGGCGCGATGAAAGTATTTGCCGCCACATCAACGACGACGCTGCCCATATTTACGGTAGAGGTAACTATATTGGCTATCTGGCTTACTCCGCCAGTCAGATTCGTTAAGGTTCCGTGGAGCCACACCTCTCCGCTTTTGGTGCTCCGATAATATGCCTTGGCCCCTAGAGCCGTGCCGTTAAATACAACAAGTGCGTCCGCATCCGTCGCGACACCGATCTCTCCGGCCCCTCCCGCTAGTGCGAGCAGGCCAGCCAGCGTCCCTGTGCGATGACTCACATTCGCGATGACATTCCCCGAGCTATCGATCGGAAACGGCGCCCCCACATACGAGCTCGTTCCCGTATCCCATCGCCAGATGAGTCCGGTCGATTTGTCGAGGTAAAGCGCGCTGCTTACGCCCGTCGAAGGGAAGAGGGATTTGGTGGCGAAGTGAAGCACCGAGGTCTGAAGGAGGGAGAGGCGGAACTGCGTCGTGGTGATGGCGAGGACTTCGATCCTGTCTCCTGCCGTTGCGGTGTAGTCGGCGCTTCCCGGGAGGAGAAGGTTCGTACTGTGGGTGAAGGAAGGAGTCCCGGTACACAGGAGGGTCCGTTTGGCTCC
>CALMHZ010000014.1 GCA_937864125.1 uncultured bacterium | reverse complement strand
AATATAATCACATGACTGATGCGGACATGCCCTCACTTCTTCATAAGCCATCTGCCCTACCTGACCAGGTACGCCACGAGCCCGAGAAGCAGGGTGAACAAGATCCTATAGAGCAAGCGCTTCTTGTCCCATCTCACGAGCCACCAGTTTTGCGGGTTGCCATATTCCGTAGCGATGGCGCGTTGTTCGGTTTTATTTTTGAAATGACGCTGTGGACTATAGGAAGCCAGCGTGAAGTATCCAGGGTAAAAAGGATCAAGCCATCGGATACCGAAACCTCCATCGAAAGTATCGTGAACAAAATGCCAGAGCGTTCCAAGGAACCAAATAATCCCATGGATAGGACTGACGAGAAAGGCGATCAGAGCGCCGCCGAGTCCAGAGACGAGAAGCGGCCTATGGAACAGATCCCGATGTTCATGGGCGTACTTGCCTACCTGTCCGCGGTGGCGTATGAGGTAGACGATAAAATCGATATCGGGAGCGAGTGCTGCAGCCACTGCGAACATAATGAGCTCGCCTGAAGGGAGACCGGATGCCATCGAGGCCGTGAGGCCTATGAAAATTCCCGCGAGTATATCAAGATACATGTCACGACATTTCGCTTTTTGCTGGGGAGGAAGGGATCGAACCTTCGCATGGTGGGACCAGAACCCACTGCCTTACCGCTTGGCTACTCCCCAAAAAACGCTTTATAAAAAATAAGAACAGGCGTGCTGCTCTCTAAAAAGAGTACTGCAAACCGAGGCAAAAATCAAGAGCCTTGTATATGTGGGGGAATGAAGGCATATGAGGGTTTTTTATGCGCCCCGATTTTCGAATAGGCCTCGGATATGATAGCATGGGAGGAGAAGCGCGTTCTTGAACAATTTTTTCACCATTGAAAGAGGGAGGGGGGGTGTATGGGTACTCGAGTGTTGGTGACTGACGATCAGTCGCAGGTGTTGCAAGGAGTGGCATCAGGAACATGGGATGCCGCTTTATTTGTTTCAATGGAAAGCTGCTCGCTTTTGTATCTGACTTGTCCTTTGACCATTGAAAAACTTCATGGTGAAAAAGGACGATACGCTTTCTTGAAAAAACATGGGAAAGTATATGTTTTTTCGACCGAAGCGACGGAGCTGCAGGTGCTGTCATGGTTAAAAAAATTTTTTCCCGAGATAACCATAGAGCCGCAGTTTTTTTCAGGCGACCCAGAAAATACAAATGATGAGCGCCATACCGACATCGGCATGCTGTAAGTGAAGCTAACGGGGCAAGGGAGTCATATCAACTCCCTTTTTTTACGCCTCGCTCTCTTCCTCATCCAGGAGCGATCCCTTTTTCACCGACAGGGATACGCTTTCTTTATCGAGAATTCGCGCATTTTCCAGTGATTTTTTCGTATCAAGGGGGAGTTCGCCCGCGACCTTCTTGAGCGCAACGCCGTCTATTTTCATGACCTCATCGAGTTTTCCGAGCGGAGCCAATATATCGCGTACCGCGGCCTCGTCATACTTATAGGTCTTGCGGAGGGATTTTCCGATAATACCTCTCCCGCCGAATACCCGGTCCACGCCTTCGTCCTGCATGTAGAGGAATATTTTCTCCTGAAGCTCGGCGAGCTTCCGCTTGACGCTCGAAGCTTCCTCTTTCGCTTCGATATAGTCATCGATCACGCTTCGGGCTTCGGTCGAGTCCATCTTCCGCTCTTCCACGAACTTGTGCTTCCAAAGCGGGCATATCTTCTGATATCCGCACCAATCGCACAGGGCCGACAGAACGGGATCGAATTTTCCGGCTTCGATCGACTCGATTACTTCAAGGAATATCCGATCAAGTTCGGCAAGCTGTTCTTCGGTCCTCGTCGCTGAAAGCTTAGCCCCATGCTTGAGGAAATAGAGCGATACGGTGATCTGATCCAGATTCTCGCGTTCTTTCGGGTAGCGTGCCAGGAAGGCCTTAAGATAGATGGAGAGCTGGAGATTGGTATCGACGGTTTCTTGGGAGGGCATTTTTTTCGCCGTCTTGTAATCTATGATCTCGTAGCCGTTCGGCGTCTTGTCGATCCGATCGATTATTCCCGCGATGATATGTTTTCCGGTCGTCTCGTTTCCGATCTCTATGGAGAAACGGCTTTCGAGGTCGACGATGGTGAAATCGGCCGGATCGTTCTTCGCGTAATAATCCTGTATGATCTTCACGCCTTGGGAAAAAGCCGATCGTTCCTCCATCTCGTTGGCCCAGATATCCTCATTCCAGTTTTGCGAGAAGAAATTGATCGCGTCCTCTAGGGAGGGAGCGATGAGGGCAGGGGAATGAATATACTGCATGACGGAGTGGATGAGCGTGCCGAATACGGCCTCCTTGGATTTCGGCTCCTTGATATGGTCGATGTTCTGGTACTTATACTTGAGCGGGCAGGTTTGGTAGGTGCTGAGAGCGGAATATGATATGCGCATAACACGGGTATTTATAGTATATGTGATGATATGAAATCAGGGGAATAAAAAATGAGGGGAATAAGTGAAAGGCCGGCAGGAAACATATATTCTTTTATTATATAGCGTATCATGATTATCCTCCAATTCATCTCTTGACATAATGTATATTTTATGATAAAGTATATTGGTGTTTTTTTACAACCGTTTCAAAAGGAGAACGAGATGGCCCTGACCCCCGTAGATGTGCACGATGGCTTGCAACAAGCTTTGGAAAAAAATTTCAGACTAACCAATGAAAAGGAAAGGAGAGAAGCTCCTTGGTATTCCAGGATAGTCGCCCAAATGAGTCGTACCCTCGTAACCATCTGCTGCGGCCGATCTGTGGCTGAAATCCGGGAGGAAAATATCCTGCTGCGAAGCTCTGCTCTGCAATACAAGCGCGCAGCCTCTGAGGCGTATCGGGATGGGGTATCAGCCATCGCTCGTCTCACAAGAGAGCTCGCATGCCAGCACCAGATATCCACCAGTCTCGGGTGTGCTTTGGATAAAGCCCGAGGGGAAATCGCGAGCTTAGTTGAACTGGCTCACAATG
>CALMHZ010000013.1 GCA_937864125.1 uncultured bacterium | reverse complement strand
ATCCGGGGGATCAGCCCCTCGTAGGTGAGGTTGATGCCGTCGACCTTGATCTTGGTCGGCTCCTTGTAGAGCAGGTCGTGGCGCTCGTTCTTGTTGAACTTCTTGATCGGCTTGTCGGGGTCGAAGAACCCGCAGCCGCGGAAGATGCGCCCGTACCAGCCATCCATGCTGAAGCCCGGGATCGTCAGCGCGCCCTCGTTGAGCGACTTGCTGTCGTCATACAGCTGGGCGAGGTCGATGTCGTCGACCGCGCCGCGCCCCTCGCACCGCGGGCACATGCCGCCGATGCGGTTGAAGCTCGCCTTCACGGTCTTCGTCTTCGCACCGCGCTCGACCGTGATGCCGCCGACCGTGCTTTTGGAGCTCGAAAGCAAAACGACCTTCGAACTTGCGGGATACACCTCATCGACCATCCCTATGAGCACTCCCTCTCCGACAATCGCGGGCATACCTGCAACAACTCCCTGCAGAGCTCCTTTGTTTATAATGATGGAATCAAGAGCAGCCTCCCCTCCTTGCGCGATCACCTCGCTTGAAAGAAGTTGGAATTTTTTTCGGATCTCGATGCCCGCCGCCGCCCTTACCGTGTCATTTTCCGATCGCAAGAAAAGGAGTTCCGCATTCTCCGAACGAAGCTTCAAATTCTCCTCTCTCAATACCTCGTTTTCCTGCTTCAGATCCCCGATGGACGAAAGAAATTTCGCGGTTTCCCTGGCTTCAAACGACAGAAACGAAAGGCCGGCCTCGAACGGCCACAAAATGGTGTGCATGATCCCTCGTCCCACAGAAAACACTCCCGCTGGATTCCAAAGCGCGATGCCGAAGAGCACGCCGAGGACGAGCAGCGTCTGAAAGAGTTTGGATTGTAACCATCCCCGCTTGGACATCATAGCCTTTCAATTATCGAAGCGCGCCCGCGGTCTCGGTCTCGATAAGCACATCCCTCAAGCCGTCCATATCATCGAGCACGATGCCCGTCCCCCGAACGACCGCCGTAAGAGGGTCCTCCATGAGGCGGATCGGGATGCTTGTCTGATTGGCGAACAGCTTATCGATGCCACGGATCAGGCTTCCGCCACCCGCAAGAATGATGCCCCGTCCCATCACATCGGAAAGCAATTCAGGCGGCGTCTCCTCTACGATTGTCTTGATGGCGTTCGTGATGATGCGTATCGAGTGAGACAATGCTTCACGGATATGCTCATCGGTGACGATCACTTCTTTCGGCAGCCCCGATACAAGGTCTCGTCCGCGAATCGGCATCGTAAGTTTTTCCCGCAAAGGGAAAGCGCTGCCGATAGCGATCTTTGTCTCTTCCGCGGTCCTCTCACCGATAAGAAGATTGAACTCGTCGCGGCAATACCGGACGATGTCCTGATTCATCTTATCCCCCGCAACCCGCAAGCTCCGCGACAGCACCACGCCTCCGAGAGAAAGGACCGCTATCTCCGTCGTCCCGCCGCCGATATCCACCACCATGTTGCCCGCGGCCTCCGTCACCGGCAGTCGGGCTCCGATAGCCGCAGCCATCGGCTCATCGATAAGGAAGGCGGCTCGGGCCCCCGCATTTTGTGCCGCCTCGACCACGGCGCGTTTTTCCACCTCGGTCACCCCGGACGGGATGCCGATAAGCACCCGCGGCCGCCTGAGGAACATCATGCTTCCTTTGTGCACTTTGCCGATGAAATACTGCAGCATCTGCTGGGTCACATCGAAATCCGAGATGACGCCATTGACGAGCGGACGCGTGACCACGATATGCGCCGGGGTCTTTCCCACCATTTTTTTCGCCTGTTTTCCGATGGCGAGGATCTGACCCGTGCGCTGGTTGACCGCCACGATAGAAGGCTCATTGATGATGATGCCGCGGCCTTTTACATACACGAGCGTATTTGCCGTCCCAAGATCGATGCCGATATCGAGCGAAAACTGACCAAAAAATCGGTCGGAAACATTCCTTTTTATGCTATGGAGCATGCCTGGCATGGGATTGCGCTTATAAAGAGAGTAGATATCATTGTACCCCCCTTTTCAAAAAATATCCAACCTCAGCCATTTTTATGGAGACAACCGCTTCACATCGCGAGGATACAACAGAGCCTCCTTGATCGTGCCGAGTCCGAGCAATTTTTGGATGATACGCTCCGACCCAAGCCCCCAGCCTCCATGCGGCGGGCATCCATACCGAAATACATCGAGGTATGAGGCGAAATCATCCGCGTTCATTCCGCGCTTTCTGATACTTTCCACCAGCTGGTGGAAATCATGGATACGCTGGCCGCCGCTCGCGATCTCAAGTCCTCGATACAGAAGATCGAAACTTTCGGTTACCGACGGGTCATCGGCGTTCGGCATGGTATAAAACGGGCGGAGGTCCGTCGGATAGTGGGTCAGAAAAATAAAATCGGAACCGAAGGTTTCCTTCGCATACTCGCCTATCATCCGCTCTCCCTCGGCGTCTATATCGCTCCCCTCGACTTCTTTCCCGTACTTTTCCTTGAGGATAATGAGGGCCTCGCTCAATCGCAAGCGAGGAAACGGCACCAAGGTCGGGACAGCAGTCTCGTGCAGCGCAAGTTCCGCTTGGCACTTCTGTTCCACGGTTGAAAAAATATGGTTCATGGCCGCCTCAAGCTCATCCATGACTTCCGTAAAGCTCTCGATGAAAGCAAGCTCGGCATCAAGTCCGATGTACTCGTTCACATGGCGGGTAGTAAAATGCGGTTCTGCCCGAAAAACCGGACCTACCTCGAATACCCGCTCGAACACGGATATGCCTGCTTGCTTATAAAATTGCGGACTTTGCGCCAAGTATGCTTTGCGTCCGAAATAATCCACGGTAAAAACATTCGCTCCACCTTCCGTGGCAGAGGCGACCAATTTCGGCGTTTTTATCTCAAGAAATCCCGCCTCGCGCATGTGGTCGCCATACGCCGCAAGTACGGTCGCGTATATCTTGAAAATCGCCCGCTGCTTGGGGTGGCGAAGCGCCAAAGTCCGATGATCAAGAAGCGTATCGATGTTAAGGTCGAGAACGGGTGAGGACAAATCGAACGGGAGGGCGGCTTCCTCTCCTGAGAGCTTCCCTATAGACAGCACTTCTATTTCCACGCCCCCAAGAACGGATCCTGCCTTTTCGGCTCCTCCAGGACGCTCTTTGACGAGCCCGCCGATACGGACCACATTTTCGTTACGGATATCCTTTACCGCCTCGTAAGCCTCCCCTGAGGAAGGCAGCACGATGGCCTGCACGGAGCCGCTTCGGTCTCGGATATCAAGAAAAACAAGCTTGCCATGATCGCGGCGAACTGAGACCCACCCGGCGATCGTTATGGTTTCTCCGATGTGATTCGGAATATCGGCAACAAGCACCCGCTCTTTCATATTCATATCATTACCCATTATTCTGAAACAACGACTCCACTTCGCGAGCAAGCTCCGTCGGCGTGATCTGCGTCTTAAGGAACGCCTTGAACACATCGGATGACTGCGACAGCCGCTCCATCTCCTCAGCTTCAAGCGACGCGGAAAGGAGAAAGATCGGTATATGACTCGTCTTTTCATCCGTTTTCAAGCGTTCGATAATTTCCTGCCCGGTCATATGCGGAAGCATGGCGTCGGTGATGATGAGATCGAAGTGTTCCTTCATGGCCGCTTCGATCCCCGAAAGACCATTTTCATGTGAGACGATATCGTACCCGTCCTGCGCGAGCCGGCGACCGAACATATCCACGAATACGGGCTCATCTTCGATAAACAATATCCGCTTTCCGGTTTTTGCAATCGGCGCGGCGGATTTGTTCTCATTCTTCTCCTGTTCCGAAAAAACCTGCAGAAGGCGGTTGACCTCGACGATGAGTTTCGAAGGAGTATATTCGGTTTTTTGTATGAATCCGTTCGCGCCGAGATCCACCGCGCGTTTGCGATCCTCCGGATCGGAAAGATTGCTGAACACGATGATTTTCAAATGAGGCGGATACTTCGGATTCTTACGAAGCTCTTCGAGCACTTCCATGCCGCTCATTTCCGGTATAACGAGATCAAGCAGCACAAGGTCGTACTCGCCCTCGGCCACCGCTTTCAGCACGGCTTTCCCTGTAGTGACATTGACCACCTCGAACCCGGCCGAGGCGAATTTCTTCATATAAATTTCCGCGATAAGAGGGTCGTCTTCAACCAGGAGTATTTTCGGCATATCATTTCATTACATCACGATTCAGCATACCAAGAAGCGCTCTTTCACGCAACAATTTCCACCAGATTCATGTCATTCCTTCCGGAAAGGAAGTTCCACGATAAACCGAGATCCCTTCCCCGCCCCGTCTGAATGCACAAGAATTTTCCCCTGGTGCGCCTCGATGAACGCCTTCGCGACATACAACCCGAGTCCGGTCCCCGAAACATCCACCTTTCCGGCGCCATCCCCCCGACGGAACTTCTGAAAAATCTGACGAACATCCGCGGGATCGATTCCCATGCCTGTATCCGAGACGATGATCCGGACCGTATCGCCGCGTCGCTCGAGCGAGACGCTGACGCCCCCCTCTTTGGTGTATTTGATGGCATTGTCGACAAGGTTGGAGATGACTTCCCGTATCTTCGAAGCGTCCATAGCGAAGGGCTCTATCGATTGCTCCGGATACGCGAACGAGAGCGTAAGACCCCGACCCTTTGCGATGATTGTCATGGAGTCGGCAAGGTCGCGGATGATCTCCGTGATATCCGCGGGCGCGAATTGGTATTGGATCCTTCCTGAATCGATACGCGAGACATTGAGGAGGTTCTCCACGAGCTCTACGAGGTGCTCGTTGGCCGCGTATACCTTGTTGATGACATCCTCGATCTGCGGGCTAATCTTTCCGTATGACCCTTCGAGGATGAGCGAGAGGAACCCCTTGATCGCGGTAAGAGGAGTGCGCAGCTGGTGCGACGCGATCGAGATGAATTCGGACTTCGAGCTGTCGAGACGCTTGAGTTCCTCGTTCGTGATGGAAAGCCTCGTCGCCATCTCCTGCAGCTCTTCCTTGCGCTCGACTTCCGTCTGGACGGAGCGCATTAATATCCAGCCAAACACTGATACAAGCACGAATGTCGCCACGGTGAGAACCTGGTTTATAAGAGTTTCCGCGAAGAAAAACTGCGAACCGACGAGAATGACGAGTGCGAGCACGAGGACCTGAGCGCCCATGAGTTTCATATTAAACGCGCGATACCGGACAATGAGATAAGCGAGAAAACCGACAAAAATCGGAACGCCGAACAGACCGTAGTGAAGGATGTCCCAATTTTCCGTATAGCTCGCGACGATATTTGCGCCCGAAAAAGACAATAGGAAACAGATAACCCCAAGTGAAAAATAGCTGACCCTCTTGCGATTTTCCGCGCCCGCCGTAATGATCATTCTCACAAGATACGCGAGAAGCCATGTGGAAATGAGAACTTCGAAAAAGTAGAAATAGTAAATGGCTGGACCCTCGATCGCCTCGCAGAGCGCGAGATCAAATCCTTGGATGTTGTACATCGTCGGAATAAGGAGAATATACGGAAGAGCAAGTACCACTCCACCAAACTTATATGCGAGAGGAACATCCTTCTTTTCGAGGAACACATAGGAAAAATAAAGCGTCGTAAGCGAAACGAGCATCTCGAAGGCGTTGATGAGAGACCAAAAAAATC
>CALMHZ010000012.1 GCA_937864125.1 uncultured bacterium | reverse complement strand
CTGCCCGTCGATCTCCGTATCGAAATAATCCCGACTCCCAACGAGAGCCATGACCTCTCCGGTTTCCACTTCGACCGCCACAAGCGCGGCGTTTCCCGCGTTCCGGGCTCGGTTGCGCTCCACTCCCCGGATGATACTCGCCTCGGCCTTATCTTGAGTTGCCAGATCAAGCGTTGTTTTGATACGAAGTCCCCCGGTTTCGAGGGTTTCCCGTCCATAGCGCTTTTCCAGCTCCTCGAGCACCGATACCACGAAATGGGGAGCTACGATACTATCGCGCCGCGGTCGGAGGTATGAAAAAGTATCCCTGGCCAATGCTTCGACCTTTTGATCTTCCCGGATCAATCCAAGCTCCGCCATCCGTTCGATGATTTGCTTTTGCCGTAACGCCAAAGCGGTATTCGGCGCGCGATACGGAGATAAGGCGGTCGTCGCCTTGGGAAGCGCCGCGAGAAAAGCTGCCTCGTCCACCGAGAGGTCCTTGGCATTTTTTCCAAAAAATACTTCGGATGCCGCCTGTATGCCGTAGGCATTCGAGCCATACGGAATGGCGTTAAGATAGAGATCCAAGATGGCCTCTTTCGGATACTGACGGTCGATCTTGAAAGCCAGAACGATCTCGTTGAGCTTCCGAGCGAAAGACTGCTCCCGATCGAGATAGAAAATCCGAGCCACCTGCTGAGTGATCGTCGAACCGCCCTGGACGATTTCGCCTTCTTCCATATTCTTGAGGAACGCGCGGAAGATCGATACGGGATCGAAGCCGAAATGACGATAGTAGGCATCATCCTCCGCCGCTATGGTCGCCTGCCGCACGAGAAGCGGGATGTCTTCATGAGAAAGTATTTTCCTATTTTCCTCCCCGTGGATCTCATAGAGCACTTCTTCGCCGGTCCGATCATAAATGATCGAGGTCTCGGCGAGCGGACGCTCGAGCAAGTCGTCGGAATTCGGCACACGAAAAAAATACACCAAAAAGAAACCCGCCACCCCTCCTCCGACAAACAACAGGCACAAAAATAATATCTCACGAAAAATACTATAAACAAGCCCTATATGATGATTTTTCCGCTTGGCAATTTTTTTCATTCGTTCAGTCATCAATGGATATTCGGAAACAAGGTCAGTATACTTGCTTTTTTCCGCAATGCAAAATTTTCTCCGAAAATATGCAAAAGAGAAAAGAAAAAACTGCGATTCGCATGCGGCACCCGTCAAAAAACAAGCGGCGCCCGCCTAAAGAGGCGGCGCCCTACGGACCTCTCTTGGTACCTTGCAAAGAATTAGCGAGGAGGAGTATACTGCTTGTGTGAGGCAAAGGGATTTTGGGAGGGGCAGGATTCATCACGAATCCACAAATTTTTCCCCAACCCATCCCCCTTCTCCCTTTCCTCACACCCCCCGATTCCATTGCGCCCACGCTCGACCCAAGGCAACGCCCTTGCATAAGAGCTGCGGAATCGGGGTTTTTTATTTTTTGGCCTTTATTTTCTCCCTATCATCTGTATCCACCTGGTATCATGCGAGGTCTCCGGCACAGCTTCGAAGACTATCTCCAAATCAAGCGCCCTGAAATGTTCGCGGATTTCATCGGGAAAATAAAAACTGAAAAACCGTTCATACGGATAGCCGTAGTCATCCTCTTTCACCATCCGTTCCTCCGGTTCGTCTTCCCATGGTTCTTTGACGGCGATATAGATATATCCTCCCGGCTTGAGAAGCGAAAGGAGCCCGCGGAGAAACTCGCGCGCTTCCGCCTTGGGAATATGGAGCAGCACCGCCTGAAGGAATATCCCGTCGAATCGATTCGGAAGGCTTGCCGCATCCCACAGGTCAAGCACATGGAACTCCGCCGCAGGAACATCCCTCCTGGCTATCCAGATCAGCTTCTCGGAGAAATCCGCTCCGATCACCTTGAGCCCGCGTTCGAGGAGATACTTTGATTTTGTTCCTCCGCCACAGCCGGCATCGAACACCAAGGCGCCTTTCCCCAAGAACCCTATGAACGCATCCGTGCCGTCAATCCACCAGGAATCATCCTGGTGATCCTTGTGCCAGTCCTCGGCGATCCGATCGTACGTTTTCCGGAGCGTGTCGTCGTTCATTTCTCATTTTCGAAAAAAAACCCGTACGATAGGTCGTTGTATTCGTCCGTGGGGTATGCGGTGATGCCTTCCTCGTGATAGAGGACGAATTCGGCTATACCGGCATCGAGCGCGAGCTTGCTGCAGATCGTGCAGTAGGGTCGTCCGGAAAACTTCGGCTTTCCTTCCGCATCAAGGCGGATGAACCACAACGTCGAACCGGGAAGTTTTTCCGGATTCCGCCGAAGCGCATCCATGATCGCCCGCTCCTCGGCATGCACGCAGCAGGTCTTGTCCGTCACCTTCGCATGATATGAAGATTTTTCGACATCGCACCGCCTTTGATTGTCCGCATTTCCCGGCGGAGAATTGAATCCTTCGCCGATAATCTCGTTATTCCGGACAATTACCGATCCGCACTTCGAGCGTCCGCACGTCGCCCGCGCGGCGACTTCGGCCGCCTTGGCCATCCACGGGCCACTGAGCACTTCATCAAGAATCCGCATAATATTCAAGCCAATAGATGTTCCTACGCCCCGTGGCATTTCTTGTATTTCTTTCCTGATCCGCAGGGGCACGGATCGTTGCGGCCGGCTGTCTGTTCGGCATGCAGGGGCTGCTGCTTCACGGGTTCCGCGCTCCCTCCACCCCCCTCTCCTTTTGCGGCACCAAACTGCTCCACTTCCGAAGCACCCGAGAAAATCATATTTTTCGACGGCTGAGCGGATACGGATTGCATGGCTACGGGTTCCACTTTGAGCACCGTGAGCAGATAGGTCTTCCGGATCGCATCGAGAAGTCCGACAAATATGCCGTACGCCTCGCGCTTATACTCTACGAGCGGGTCTTTCTGCCCGTATCCTCGCAATCCGATTCCTTGTCGCAGATACTCGATCTCATCGAGGTGGTTCATCCACAGCTGATCTATCGATTGGATGTAGAGCATGCGCTGCGCCCGATCCCATGCTTCCCCCATCGCTGCCTCCTTTTCAGCGATTTTTTCCTTGGCGATTCCGAATATATGTTCCTTGATAAGGGTTCTTTTTTCAACCTCATCGCGCGATCGATCGTCGCGGATATTTTCCAGCTTCTTCTGGAGAAGCGTCGAATCCAAAGAGGGGAAAAGCTCGTTCACGTCCGCGGCTATCTCCTTCACTCCCCATTCCGGCTCTTCAGACGCGCAATGAAAAGAAATCATCTTCTCGAATTCCTCCTCAACCAGCGAGGAAGTGTGTCCCTTCATATCGCGCGCCCTCAGTGTTTCTCGACGCTTGCGATAGATAACTTCGCGCTGCTTGTTCATAACATCGTCGTAGTCGAGAACATGTTTGCGAATATCGAAATTGAACCCCTCTATCTTACTCTGCGCTCCCTCGATCATTTTCGATATGGCCCCGCTCTCGATAGGCTCCTCATCCGGCAATCCCATGGAAGTCATCATTCCCTTCAAGCGGTCTCCTCCGAATCGCCGCATGAGCTCATCTTCGAGAGAGATGAAAAACTGCGTTACTCCGGGATCGCCTTGCCGGCCGGCCCGCCCGCGTAGCTGATTGTCGATACGGCGGGCCTCATGCCGCTCGGTGCCGATGATAAAGAGTCCTCCCACTTCCTTGACGCCCTCCCCGAGCTTGATGTCCGTTCCCCGGCCCGCCATGTTGGTCGCGATCGTCACCGCGCCCATCTGGCCCGCGCCCGCGACGATGGACGCCTCTTGTTCATGAAACTTCGCATTGAGCACCTTGTGCGGGACGCCCTCCCGCTCGAGGAGAGCCGCGAGATACTCGGACTTTTCGATCGCGATCGTCCCCACGAGCACCGGCTGCCCCTTTGCGTGGATTTCCTTTATTTTCTCGGCGATCTTCCGAAACTTCATCGTTTCAGTTTTGTAAATGATGTCAGGAAGATCTTGGCGGACGGTACGCCTGTGCGTCGGAATCTCGGTGACATCCAGCTTGTATACCTTGGCGAATTCCTCGGCGGAAGTCGTCGCGGTCCCCGTCATGCCCGCGAGCTTCTCATAGATGCGGAAGTAATTCTGAAAAGTGATCGTGGCGAGGGTACGCGACTCCCGTTGCACCGCGACTCCCTCTTTCGCCTCGATCGCCTGGTGAAGGCCGTCGCTATATCTCCGCCCATGCATGATGCGGCCAGTGAAGTCGTCGACGATCAGCACCTCTCCGTCCCGTACGCC
>CALMHZ010000011.1 GCA_937864125.1 uncultured bacterium | reverse complement strand
AGAAATGAAATCGAAAAATTCAAGAAGAGAAAAGATGTTCCAGTCTTAATTGCATCAGTTCGTTCAGGCGGAGAGGGATTAAATTTAACAGAAGCATCTTATGTTATACATTTCGACCACTGGTGGAATCCTGCTGTAATGTGGCAAGCCGAAGATAGAGTTCATCGGCGTGGACAAACAAAGGGTGTCAATATTTATTCATATTGGATGAAAGATACGATTGATGACCGTATTCGCCAGAAACTTCGTGAAAAGGGAATCTTGTTTGAAAAAATTGTTGATGGTTTAGCAGAAGAAGGGGTTGATGAATTGTTTACTATTAATGATTGGTTGGAAATATTTGGTGTCAAGAAGGTAGAAGTGGCTAAAAAACCAGTTATTGATGTCAAGATTTGGCAGTCAATGAGTCTGTCAGAGATTCGAGAAAAGTTATATGAAATTAAGCCGTCTGAATTTGAAGAATTAGTCAGAGAATTAATGCATTACTTAGGCTACCCCAATGTTAAAGTTACTGGTAAGAGTCACGATGGGGGAATTGATGTGCTTTCTACTCGAAACACATCCAATGGCATAGAGCGAGTAGCCGCACAATGCAAGCGTTATCGCGGAAATGTGGCTGTTCATGCGGCAAGAGATTTTTTTGGCGCAATCTCGAATGATAAAAGTATAAAACAAGGTTTTTTGGTGACGACTGGAGAATTTACTGCTGAGTGTTTACAGTTTTGCCAAAGTAGTGGAATGATAAGAGCAATATCAGGCATTGAATTAGCAAAGTATGTTCAGCAATTTGGTTTACATGCATAAAAAAAGTATTGGCAGTATTTGTCTTTTCGCTCTGTCCATTTCGGCTGCGAACGCAACAGCCATAACGGGCGCGATCGACAGCGATCCCGGCGATGGACTTATCGGAGGAGGAGGGTGGAGCGATGGAAACGCATCGATCTCTTACTCTGTGAAAAACCGCGGCGGGTCGTGGATCTATGATTACATGTGGTCAACGACACAGGCCGATCTCACGCATCTTATCGTGGAGACTTCCGAAACTTTCAAGGTCGAAAATGTCCTTCCCGGCTCTACTCCGGGATGGGAATTGGGGTGGTTCGAGAGAGGAGGCAATGACAACCCCGGAATCCCCGCCCCCATCTATGGAGTGAAGTTTTTCGGGGAAGGGATGTTGGATGTGTTCCGCCTCATCTCGGATGCGCCTCCGATGTGGGGTGATATGTACGCCAAGGACGGAAAAAACGGGAAGGATGAAGTGTTCGCCTATAACGCAAGCTTCGGGCTCACGAGTGACGCTCTCATAGAAGGCATGGCGCCTCCCGGATTCATCCTCGTACCGGATACGGTTTCCGCGGTGCCCGAACCGAGCTCGCTTGCGATGTTTGGCATCGGAGGGTTCATGATTCTCCTCAGCGTCTTGGGAGAAACACGCCGGAATCGAAAGGCAGTCCGCAGGATATAAATGATGTTTTTGTAAAGCACGAAGCAGGAAGCTTTAAAACCGATGACAGATAATCTCTCATCGGTTTTTTTCTTACCTCTTTCTTTATCTTCTTTATGTGGAGGGCCTGAGATAAAAAAGAGGCCCCGCAAACAATGTGCTGTTCACGAGGCCTTAGGGCTCTCTCCCTCAAAAGTACGGCGATCAGGAGACCACGACAAACTTGCGTAATGCGTCAATGAAAACCGCGGTGTCGATTGCTCCCATGGGAATAGGTATCGTCACTTCCGACAGCGGCAGAGCAAGCAAGGATTTCGCGTAGTCTAAAGGGAAAGGAGCGACAACCCCGGGCGTACTGCTGTGCCCCACAAAAAACATGGAGCGCTCGTCTTCATCCACCGGAATACCGAGAAAGGACTTGCTCGAAGAATCCATTTTTATTCCTCCTTGATTTCCGGTCATTGCGTACCAATTACACACGGGAATCTCCTGGGACATACCTCCGACCAAAGAATACGGATGCTCCGGCCTATATATTTCAATACTGGAAGATACTGCCTCCCTTGATCCAAGCCCTGGTGAGTTAACACAAGTAATCATTCCTACCCTCTCCTCTCAAAGAACCTTCCCGCGACGGATGCCGCAGAGCCAGTCGGCGACTGACAGCGCCTATCGTATGATTTTTCCCTTTCGCTGTCAAATCCCGCCCCATGCTTACAAGGAAAAAATTTTATTTCATATACGAAGCCAGGGAGGACGCGAGATGGGACAGCTTGGGAGCAACGACGGCCCGACAATACCCTTCCGCCGGATTTTTTTCGAAATAGCGATGATGATATTCTTCCGCTTCGTAAAAACGCTCAAGCGCTTTCACCTCGGTGACGATAGCGGCGCCGAACACATGATCCTTGGCAAGTCGTTGTATGGCCGCCTCCGCAATCTCCCGGTGGATGTCTTGTTCATAAAGAACGATCGAGCGATACTGCGTTCCCACATCGTTCCCCTGGCGATCGGGCGTCGTCGGATCATGTGAAAGGAAAAACATATCCAGAAGCGCTTCATAGGAAATCCGCCGCGGATCGAATTCGACTCGGACCACCTCGGCGTGTCCGGTCGTTCCCGTGGAAACCGTTTCATATGTCGGATTCCCGGTGCTTCCTCCGGCATATCCGGGAGTGACGGATATCACGCCTCGAAGCATCCGAAAGGAAGCTTCGCTGCACCAAAAACAGCCGGTTCCGAAATAAGCACGCTCATATTCCTCATCTCCGTGCTCCCTTCGGGATTTTTTCGGTACGAAAAGAAGTGACACGGAATTCACGCAATGACGGGTATTTTTGACGGTAAGCTGTTCCCCGACGAATACATGCCCCAGATGTCCCTGGCACCGACGGCAGATAATTTCCGTACGCCTTCCGTCAGGATCCAATATTCGTTCCACGGCCCCCAAAATTTCCGCGTCGAAGCTCGGCCAACCGCAACGCGATTCGAACTTGTCACCCGACTTATAAAGATACGCGCCGCACCTCCGGCAGGTGAACACGCCCTCTTTATCGAACTGATCATATTCTCCGGAGCGGGGCGGCTCGGTCCCCTTCGACTCGATCACCCGAGCCTCCTCCTCCGATAGATCCCGTAATCGCATATGGTTATTGTATTCATCGAAAAACTTTCTCTCTTCAGATCGAAATTCTCAATTTCTCAGAAATATACCGTAAAAATAAACACCAGAAGAAAGGCGAACCCCAAAATGACCTTGATAATCGTGCTCCCGAGAAACCCGAGGACGCTTCCCCATCCCGCGTGAAGCGACTGGCGCATGTCTTTCTTTGCAAAGAAGGCTTCCCCGAGCACGGCTCCGAAGAACACTCCGAGTAGAAGACCGGGAGCGCTGAAAAGGAAAAGCCCCGCCACTCCCCCGGCAAGGGATCCGATAACTCCCCATCTGCTCGATCCGAATCGCGCGGCACCGTACGCGCTCCCGAGACTGTCGAGCAGCATCGAAAGAACGGTCACGCCCCCGAGGACGGAAAGAAGCGGTATCCCGATATCCTCGGAACCGAAATACCATACATGCAAAAGAATCCCCGAAAACATGAGGCCGAGCCCGGGCAAGAAAGGCACCACCGTGCCGAGCAATCCCAAAAGAAGCGCGCTCCACACCAGCAAAGAAACGATGAAAGATTCCATAAGTCCGCGTATTCAAAAATCAGGCATGGAGCAGAGAGTGGGATCCGGACTGCGCGTCAAAGCTTTTCAAGCTCCTTCAAGTCCTTATCCGGCAGATAGAGAATCGCGAGGCCAAGAAGAATGCCAAGCACCGCGGTGAACAATCCGTTGTCATTGAAGAAAGCCCGGTCAGCGGCATCCAAAATATGCCATATTCCCCTCCAAATAAGAACGATCCCGATCACCATGCCGAGGTTCTTCCCGAAGTAGGCGAGTATCGACGCTTTGCTTTTTTGCATATAATAGACGCTGAGTGACAAATCAAAGCCTTTCCGTACCATCCGAGCCTATCATATTCCGGCTGGCGTGTCACTCGGAAAAACAATGAAGCCTCTTTTCATCTACATGCCAATCCCCCCTTATTCCGGAGATGTTTTCCGCTGCTCCTTTGCTGTTTTGGCCGCCCGTGCCAGCGAACGCGCCGCAACCAAAAAAGAATCCAGATCATACCCGCACTCCGATTGCAGCTCATCGACGCTTCCGTGCTCGATAAACCGATCCGGAATCCCAAGACGCACGACGGTCGCGTGATACTCATGTTCCGCCATGAATTCCAAGATCCCGCTCCCCACCCCTCCCACGATGCTCCCATCCTCGATGGTGATGACATACGAGAACCGAGCAAATACCTCATGAAGCATCCGTTCATCGAGAGGCTTGGCGAAACGAAGGTCGTAATGCGCCGCCTCTATTCCCTCTCGCGAGAGCGCCGCCGCCGCGTTCGCTACCATATTCCCCACCGTCCCCAAAGACAAGATGGCGATATCCTTTCCTTCCCTCAAACGCCGACCCGTGCCCACTTCGATATATTCGAAAGGTTTTTGCCAGTCGATAATCGTGCCCGCGCCGCGCGGATACCGCAAAGCGAACGGACCCCCGATTCGATCGGACTGAGCGGTGTACATGAGATTCCGCAGATCCACCTCGTCCATAGGAGCGCTGACGATCATGTTCGGAATGGCCCGAAAAAACGCTATGTCATAGGCGCCATGATGAGTCGCGCCGTCCGTGCCCACGAGCCCCGCCCGGTCGAGACAGAGCACCACCCGCAAGTTCTGCAAGGCAATGTCATGTATCACCTGGTCATAGGCGCGCTGCATGAAGGTCGAATAGATATTGCAGAAAGGGATATACCCCTCCGAGGCGAGCCCCGCGGAAAAAGTCACGGCGTGCTGTTCGGCGATTCCCACATCGAAGGTTCGATCCGGCATCGCCCGCATCATATCTCCGAGAGAGGATCCGCTCAGCATCGCGGGAGTGACCGCCATAATTCTCTCGTTGTGTTTCGCGAGTTCAAGCAATGTCGATCCGAATACTTCCTGATACTTCGGAGGAGCGGGCATCGCCGAAGAAGCTTTTCGGATTTCTCCCGTCTTCTTGTCGAACAGCCCCGGAGAATGCCACACGGTCGAGTCGCCCTCTTCGGAAAATTTATATCCCTTTCCCTTTTTGGTTATGCAGTGGAGGATCTTGGGTCCGGGTATGTCCCGCAGGTCACGGAGCACCTGCTCGAGGCCCAAGACATCATGGCCGTCGATCGGACCGAAATAGCGGAAATTGAGGCTTTCGAAAAAATTGCTCTGCCGAAACAGCGTTCCTTTGATCGATCGCTCAAGCTGCAATGCCAGCCCCTCGACATTCGGTCCGTACTGGGAGAGCTTCCTCAAAATGTTGCTCGTCTCGCTCCGCAGGGCGTTAAAAGTATGCGAAGCCGATATTTTCGTCAGATATTCTTTCAGCGCGCCGACATTCGGATCGATGCTCATCCCGTTATCGTTGACGATGACGAGGATATTCGCGTTCGTGCTCCCGGCATGATTGAGGGCTTCGAACGCCATGCCGCCCCCGAGAGCGCCGTCACCGATGACGACCACCACCTGCCGATCGAGTTCGTTTTTCGTCCGAGCGGCGATACTCATCCCGAGGCCTGCCGAAATCGAAGTCGACGCGTGCCCCACGCCGAAAGCGTCATATTCGCTCTCGGCGCGCTTCGGAAATCCGCTCAGTCCTCCGTGCGATCGGTTCGTGTGGAAAAGATCCCTGCGCCCGGTAAGTATCTTGTGCCCATACGCCTGGTGTCCGACATCCCACACCAATCGGTCAAACGGAGTATTGAAAACGAAATGGAGAGCCACTGTCAGCTCGACCACCCCGAGGCTGGCCCCGAAATGCCCGCCTTGCGTGGAAACGGCTTCAATGATGAAAGCTCGCAACTCATCCGCCACCCGGGGAAGATCTGTTTTGCTCAACTTCCGTAAGTCTTCCGGAGTATGGATGTGGCCAAGAAGCGTCGGCGGAGAAGAAGCGGGAAATTTTCTTTTCATAGCTAAAGAAGGAGTGTATGCAAAAGAGTATACCACCGAAAGAAACGCATGTCTCGCGGCTATGGTTTTGATTGCGGAAACGCTCTGGCATCAGAAGGAAGCGGCGAAGGCGCGGCTCCCGAAGGGGGAAACGGGCCGCCCTGCATTAGAAGCTGCGCGGTAGCGGTGTCACAGCTTAAGCCGGCCCCATGGTCATTCCAGAGCCTGCTCGCGCCATCGGAGCGAACGAGAGCGTCGGTGTCGTAGGAAGCCTCGGAAGCAAGCGCGAAGACGGCGCAAAGCTTGAACTCCCCGACGCGCGCCGATCCTTGAAGTCGTTCAGGAGTAACGACGGAATACGTATAAGACTCATCGGTTTCCGGATCCCGCATGAATTGATCGCAGTATGAGTATTGGCTCGATTGGGAAAGATCGGCGAAAGAAAGCGGAAGCTGTCCCAAATCCCGCGCATATGCCTCGATGCAATGGGAGAGTGAGGAAAGATCGCTTGATCGCTCCGCGTCGAAAGCCCGCATCCTTGCCGTATCAGGAGATCCTGCCGTGAAGAATCCGAGCACTATGCCGATCAAGATCATGCTCGCCACGGCTATCCCGATTCGCTGAAAAACTTTTCTTGGGATAGCTCTCTTGTACTGTATTTTTTTTCGTTCAATGAAATAAAAGCCGAAAATGATTCCCGCGATACCGAAAATAGTGACCGCTTTGAGAGAAAACCGCGCGCTCACCTCTCCTTGCAGGAATGTGAAAAGGGTGGTGATGAGATCGCCGACCAGCGTAGCGGAGGCGATGAAAAGAACGATATAGGTAAGCCACGAGGAAATCTTTGACTCGACATACTCCCCGCTCTCTCGGAACTTTCGAAACCATAGCCGAATGGCGATGACATACAAAGGAAAGGCGATGATAAGCGCGGCTATGGAATAATGGACAGCGCTCGCCGAGGCGCCGCTTCCTCCATACCCGGTCCTGTCGAGCGTATCGGGAAACCAAAAATTGATGATCTGGAAATACAAGGTGCCGAGAGCGATGGCTATGATGCCAAGGAGAAGGAATGAGAACATGTTCACGACCACATCCACTGCCGACGATTTTTTCGGAAGCGGAGAAAGAGTTTCCCTGTCCGGCACCGGAATCCCCGCCGCGATGAGGGAGGATCTATAGGCGAGCGCTACTTCTTCTTCCGACCAGCCGACCGCGGACAATTCTTCTTGGAGTTGCGCCTTGGAAACTCCCGACTTCATGCGTTCTGCGACATAACGCGGCAGCGTATCCCTGTCCATACTCTATTGGATGTAAAACGACTTATATCTCCCGGCCATCATATCACGCATTTCGCGCCTCCCGCACGACCTACCGCCTCTCAATCTTCGAGGCGGAGCGGCCTTACCGGAGAGAGCACGGCGCGCGGATCCTTCTTCCACACATCCGATACATCGGCATACAGCTCCAACTCATTTCCATCCGGATCGAGGATATAGAGACTGTGCGTGACGGTATGGTCTCCCGATCCCACGATCGTCACTCCCTTCGCGGAGAGCTCCTTGTACGCGTCCCGAATATCTTCGGGCGTATCGCCGATCTTGAACCCGATATGATAAAGCCCGGGCTCCGGCGCGTGCCTTGCTCTCGGAGCGCCGCCCACTTCGAGGAGCAGAAGCTCATGATGCGTTCTGCCCGAGGAGAAAAGCGCCATTCCTCGTCCTCGTTCGATTTCACGGAATCCAAGCGCGTCGCGATAAAAATCGGCTGACCGAACTATGTCAGATACATACAACACAACATGGCCGAGTTCGCATATGTTCATACCGCGGTAATGGATACTTACTCCGAAACACAATCAGCCTTTCACTTCTATCAAGATTTCGCTCCTCAGAAAAAACGGCGGTGAGAATGGGGCATTATAAAGAACAAGCTCCGGCTCACCCGCCAGCGTAAATCCATCACGAATAAGCGCGGATTCAAGCAAGGAAGCATATCGGCTGACACGCCTCTCCGTAGGATACCAAGAAAAAGACCGCGCCGCCACTACTCTCCCCGGATACAGCACGGTTTTGATGCGAGTGTGATCTATGGAGGAAGAGGCTTCGGCGCTCGACTTCGGCCGAGCGCATATTATCGTATGCAAAAAAGGAGTCTCCCCGCTCGCCCTTTCCTCCTTGACCCCCAAACGAGAATGCTTCGAGGGGAAAAGATGCTCGCTCAATATCCCAAATCCTTGATTCGAGGCGGAAAGAATGTCTCCTGGGAGTTTCACCTCGCTTCCGATGAACGACTCATAGTCCCGAAGCTCGTAAAGCTTCCGCCGTTCGATAAGCTCGTACCTTCCCTCTTCTATGTTTTGAAAGAGGCGCCTGCTTGCGAACAGCCAAAACGCCATTCCTGCTACCAGCACCACCAATAAGAAAATCCACAACATACGATAAGAAAAACAAGAGCCTAGCCCTTTCATACTACCATATTCCACATAAAAAAAGTGAGGCCTTAGGATAAGAGCCTCACCGATGGGTGATACGCTGACTGACAAGCTTCAGATAAACAGACAGATGTCCGTTTCGCCGGCAAACTCGAAAAAAGTAGCCGCGCCGCCATACTCGATCCCATCGAGGAAATCGCTCGGCTGAAACCCGAACAATTCCACCGTCATCTGACAGGCGATGAATTTTACATCGGCCTCATGGCATAAGGCGCGAAGGTCGTGGATCGTAGCTACGCCATTGTTCTTAATCGTCATCTTCATCAGGGTGGAGGCAAGGTTCTCGTACCCCGGCACCAAAGACTGGATGGCATTGGGGATATTCCAGTTGATGCCCTTGAACCATTTCGGTCCGAACGGCATCTTCATGGGCATTCCAGGGTTACCCAATGGGCTCACCTTGAGATCCGAAACATCCTTCTTCAAAAGCTGCAAACCGTAGAATGTGAAGAATATCTGCACCTCATATCCCAAGGCTGCCGCGGTGGATGCAAGAATGAAGGGCGGGTAGGCCCAATCAAGCGTGCCTTTGGTCGCGATGATCGCGAGTCGTTTCTGTTCTGCATTCATCAAAAGTCTCCTTTGTTAAAGCCCTATGGTGAGGGCGAACGAACCGACCGCACCATTGCGATCAGTACTTCATGATACTGAAATTCCATATTTTGTCAAGAGGGAAAATTCGCCCACTGAATAAAAAGAGGGGCTTTAAGCTCCGATAAGAACTTCCAAATAACGGCTGTTGAATCTGGTCGTACCGGTACTGCGCTCGGAAACGCAAGCCGAACCTCATTTCACTCGCTTCGCTTGATAATAAAAATCCCCTCGACAAAAAGTCAAAGGGGCTCCAACCGATTACTCCTCCATCACGAATGCCGACTCGGGGTGCGACATATCGGCCTCGAAGAACCTCCTCGTCGTTTCAAGGAATTTCTCCACTCCAAGCAGACTTTTTGTTTCTTCTGATCCACTCTTTTCACCTTGCTTATTATCCTCTTCCACACCTTGCATTCATCTTCCTTTTTTGTAAAAAAACAACGAAGCCCTTTCGCAAGGGCGTTTATCAGTGAATCATGTATCGATGCACGGGATCCACCCTATCACATGCCGCGCATTCGGTCAACTCTCCAAAGGATGAATATATCTTCTTCCCTTCAGCTTGGCGGGCAGATACTCCTGACTTGCCTCGTCGGGATCCTGGAAGTCCGGGGTGTATTTGTACCCTTTTCCATATCCGAGATTTTTCATAAGCTTCGTCGGCGCATTGCGCAGATGGAGCGGGACAGGCTCATTCGGAAACGAGTGTATATCTTCTTTCACCTGCCCATACCCTCTGTAAAGCGCGTTTGATTTCTTGGACTTGGCAAGATACACGACCGCCTGCGCGAGAGCAAGCTCGCACTCGGGCATTCCGATAAAGCGGCACGCGTCATACGCGGCCACCGCTTGAGGCAGGGCGAACGAATTCGCGATCCCGATGTCTTCCGAAGCGAATCGGATGAGCCTCCGCGCCACATAGAGCGGATCCTCTCCCGCTTCAAGCATCCGGCCCAGCCAATAGAGGCCGGCATCCGCGTCCCCTCCCCGCAAAGACT
>CALMHZ010000010.1 GCA_937864125.1 uncultured bacterium | reverse complement strand
CGAGTGGTCGAAGGCACACGCTTGGAAAGCGTGCATACCGCAAGGTATCGAGGGTTCGAATCCCTCCCTTTCCGCAGTGAGCAAAGCGAACAGAGGAAAGGAGGAAGCCGACTGTTCGGCTTCCGTGAGGATGAGAAGGGCGGAGCGATGTTTCGTCAGTAGACGAAACCGCGAGCCGGGGTCGCGGAAATCCGAATACTGCGGTGAACGGATTATCTGTGACCGAATCCCTCCCTCTCCGAAAATTTTCGAAAATGGTTTCAGAACCAAAAATAATTTGGTATGTGCGAGGTGTCTTTGAGCCGATACAGATCCTCATAAATGTAGTATGCTTGGGTGTAGAGATGAATACGGGAATATATTCGCATGACAAATTCACCGAGCCGTTTCAATGAGGAGGAGAAAGAGACTCATCGTGGGCCTGAGAGACCTCATCGATACGCATACAATTTTTATAAACACATCCTCAACAAGAAGCGATATAATCGCTTTTTGAGGGTGCTCGGACCCGGGCTCGTGACGGGGGCGGCCGATGACGATCCGTCCGGCATCGCGACTTATTCGCAGGCGGGAGCGGGGTATGGGTTCGGCCTGCTCTGGGCGTTCCCTCTGATGTATCCATTGCTTTTGACCGTGCAAGAAAGCTGCGCGCGTATCGGAGCGATCAGCGGAAAGGGTCTCGCCACAGTCATAAAAGAAAATTACAGCAAAAAATGGCTCTACACCGCGGTGGGGCTCGTCGTCGTCGCGAATACGCTCAACATAGGCGCGGACTTGGGGGCCATGGCCGCGACGACGCAGCTCTTCGTCGATCTTCCTTTTTCACTTCTTGCGATTTTGTACGCGCTCCTCATCGTTCTCTTGGTCGTGTTCGTAAGCTACAAGGCCTATGCGAAAATGTTGAAGTGGTTCGCTCTGACGCTTTTCGCCTACCCTCTTACTGTCTTCCTGATCGAGCAGGATTGGATGGAAGTGTTTCGTAGCACCTTTACCTTGACGCCCACCCTAAGCAAGGAAATGGTATACATTCTTGTCGGCATGATAGGCACTACCATATCGCCGTATCTTTTCTTTTGGGATACCTCGGAAGTGGTGGAGGAGGAAATCGCGCAGCACAATAAGTCCAAGATAGGCACTGACGCGAAAGCGACCAAACGCTTTCTTCGCAACCTAAGGATCGATAACTTTGTCGGCATGACCTTGGCGAGCGTCACGGCATGGTTCATCGTCATAGCTTGCGGCTCTACTTTGTTTGCAGCCGGCATTACCGAAATCCACACGGCGGCCGATGCCGCAAGGGCGCTCGAGCCGTTGGTGCAACACTTCCCCAATGCGGGATTCATAGCGAAGGTTATTTTTTCAGTGGGAGTGATCGGGCTCGGGCTTCTCGCGATACCGGTCCTCGCCGGCTCGTCCTCGTACGCGATAACCGAAGCCCTTGGATGGAAAGAAGGCCTGCATCGGAAGTTCAGCAAGGCGAAAGGCTTTTACATGATTATCATTCTCGCGTCCCTTGCGGGTCTCGGCTTCAACTTCATCGGCATAGATCCCATCAAGGCGCTCATCTTCACGGCTGTTTTCAATGCGATCGCCTCGGTGCCGCTTCTTTTCATGATCGCGAAAATCGGCAACAACAAAGACATCATGGGGGAGTACAAAAACGGGTTCCTCTCGAACACTTTCATGAGACTCACCTTCTTGGTGATGCTCTTTTCGGTGCTCGTGCTTTTCTATTCCTTTGCAGTCGGGATGTAAGGTGGTCGGTATGTCTCCACCGCCTTCTTTTTAAGAAATCGTCAATCAAGTCTGTCGGGCAAAAAAGAATCACTTTGGACCCATGAGTTCGAGGAATTTCATGGGGTCTATCGAGAAGCCGTTGATGCGGACGGAGAGATGGAGATGGGGTCCGAGAGAATAGCCCGTGTTGCCGCTCTTGGCTATGAGATCTCCCTTCTCTACGCTCTCGCCTTTCTCCTTTTCGCGTTTTGAGAGGTGCATGTAAAAAGTCATGAGGCCCAAGCCGTGATCGATGATGACGGTCTCGCCGTAGTTCCGGAATGTTCCGGAAAAGGCTACTCTCCCCTGGTTCATGGCATAGACGGGGGTTCCCTCGGAGGCGCGGAAGTCCGTGCCTTGGTGGCTTAAGCTCACGGATCCCGTTTGTCTTTTGTATCCATACACATCGGTAATCGTGAGCGCTCCGTCGAGAGGGAGGCGGAACGGCCCCTCCCAGAGTTTCTCCGAGGCGGTAGTGGCGAGAACCCTCTGTATGAGAGTGGTGTCCTCCGCCAAGGAGCTTGAGAGTTTGTGCTCGGCCTCGGAGGTGTTGCCTCCGAGTTGTTCGGGGATGTCGAATTTCTCCGTTGCGACAAGCCTTTCGCCGATATCGAATTTTTCTTCGATTGTCCGGCCATTTTTGAGCGTGAGGACGATCGGATACGAGCCTGGCTTTTTATGAAAATCGATACCGACGAGCGCTCCGACTGTGTGCGCGTCAGCAAATACGGGGAGTTGCTTGCCATCGAAGGTAAGTGATTCGATGTCGGAGGGGGAGCCGACACCCTGAATGGCGATTCGCGCGGGCTCGCCTTGAATGACCGCCGCGGGAAGAAGAGAAAGAGAAACTGCCGCTTCCGGTTGTGGCGAGGGTGCATTCGGCTCTTCTTGGCGAGCAAAGGATTCGGGTTCCGCGTCTGGATTTTTTCCCTGCTCGGGAAAAACAAAATACGCAACGAGCAAGAGCATGAGGAGAGTGAATGGGAGAAGTATTTTCATTCATAGAGTATACGGCCCTCTCTTGCTTTTGGGAAGAGAGGTGGCTTTTGTTTCTTTAGATTGACCAGGAAATCAATATTTCTTCGACTCTGGCGGATGATATTGGTTTGGAGTATGCTGAAAATATGAAAAAAGATTTTCAAAAGTCGGAAAGATTTCATCTCACGCGCTACCCGAGCAATGAGGATGCGCGACCCGTCCTCACTCCACGGAGCGAAATCGGCTGGGAGAAGAGAGCTGTATTCAATCCCGGCATAGTCCAAGACGGGGATCTTTTCAGGATGCTGTATAGGACCTACCCGGATAAGCTCAAGGAAAAAAATCCTCGGCTTACTCGTCCCGGTTTTTATTTCGATAATCAGATATCTTCAATCGGCTACGCGCAGAGCAATGATGGCAAAAAATTCGAAGCAAGGAAGGAGCCTTTCATTTTTCCGGACACGGATTACGATCGGTATGGTTGTGAGGATCCGCGCATCACGAAGTTCGGTGATACTTTTTATATCACTTACACGGCGATAGACTCACCGATTTCGGATAAAACGAAAAAACCGAATATCCGTATTGCCCTTGCTACCACAAAAGATTTTTTGAGTGTGAAAAAACATGGTCTTATCGGACCGCCTGTGCGATCAAAGGCGGCGGCGCTGTTCCCTGACCTGGTTAGTGGGGGAAGAGTGGGCCTTGCTTTGACCATTTCATCGGACTCAACCAATTCTCATGTGGCAGTTCGATATTTTGATTCCATAGAGGAAGTACTTGAGAATAAGGAGGGAAGTTGGGATTTTTTTCTTCAAACTTCGGTTAAAACGGCACTCCTTACAACTGCCTGGTGGTTGCACCGCGGTCCGGAGCTCGGCGCCCCTCCGATAAAAACGGATCGGGGATGGCTTTTTCTTTATTCTGCGGAATCAATGTCGGATACTTGGACCGTTTCTGCTGCGTTAGCCGATATGCATGAACCGCACAAGCTTATCGCAAAAACCTCCGGCTATATCCTGCAGCCCGTTACGGAATATGAGCGCGATGGATTGGTGCCGAATGTGACATTTCCATCCGGAGCCATGATAGTCGGGGATGAACTCTTCGTTTATTATGGTGCAGCCGATACAGTCATCGGACTTGCGACCTGCAAGGTAGATGCGATTTTGGACGCGCTGGAAACTTTTCGGGAAAATACTCGTGATGAGGATGAATATTTTCCATAGTGTCGATGGACTTTTAGGGCATATGTGCGTGCTATACTTGTAAAAAGCCTCAGTTTGTCGTATCGTGGCCTGAATTGAATTCCCTATGAGCGTATCCCCATCGTGGAAATTTTCGACTTCTTCGGCTTCGGCCTGGGAAGATATGCTCGCGTCATGCCGGAGGGCGGAAAAAACGATCGATCTTGAGCAGTATATATTCGGATGCGAGGGGGCGATCAGCGAGGAATTTTTCGATATTTTCCGACAGAAAGCGGCGGCAGGGGTAAAGGTCCGGCTTTTGCTCGATGCGGTCGGGAGTTTCGGCCTGTATCGATCCATGGGTGTGTGCGCCGATCTTAAGAAAGCCGGAATAGAAATTCTCTTTCACAAAGCGATCCTTCCGCCTTCGCTCAAGCGCGTATTGCCGATATTTTTACGGGATCATCGGAAGCTGCTTGTGGTCGATGAGAAAGAAGCCCATATAGGAGGAGTCATCGTGGAAGAAGATGCCCGCGATTGGCGGGATACGAGCGTGAAATTGGAAGGGAACGGGATCGTCGCAGATTGCCGGGACGCGTTTCAGTCCGCGTGGGAGCAGGCTCAGCGGATGCATCCTATCGGTCGCGTGCGGTCCCTTCCCGATAAGCAGCGGTTTTTTCTCGCGGGCAATTCATTCCGCTTGCGTGACAAGGATCTTTATCGGGAGTTCCTGCGAAATATCACGACCGCGAGAAATACTGTGTCTATCACAACGCCTTATTTTTCCCTCACAAGGGATTTGCGACGGGCGCTTTATTATGCGAAGAAAAGGGGGGCGGAGGTCCGTATTCTCCTGCCGCTCCGATCGGATAATTTTTTGGCTGACTGTCTGGCCAGGGTTTATTACCGGCGACTCTTGAGGCGGAATATCCGGTTGTTCCAATACAGCAAAAGCATTCTTCATGCGAAAACCATCGCTATCGATGGGAAATGGGCATCGGTCGGAAGCTGCAATTTCGACTGGCTGAGTTTCAGGCTCAACTACGAGCTCAATGTCGTAAGCAAGGACGCCGCCTTCGCCCTTGAGCTCGAGAATATATTTCAAGAAGACCTGAAGGATGCCCAGGAAGTCACCAAAGAGACTTCTTTGTTTCGCGGTCTTTTTTCCTAGAACCCGACCTCCCTATTTTTTGTATATCGCGCCCTTTGACAAATACCCCAAGGGGGTATACTATGAGAGCATATCGCTTTTATTTTATGAATACTATCAAGCAGAAAGTGGGCCGGCGGCTCAAGATCATCGAAGGCCAGGTCCGGGGGCTCGGAGAAATGATCGACAAGGACGCGTATTGCATCGACATCATCACGCAGACCTCCGCCGTGAAGCAGGCCTTGACCGCTATCGAAGACATCATGATGGAGAGCCATCTTGAGACCTGCGCCATAGGGCAGATAAAAAGCGGCAAGGAAGCGAAGGCGAAGGAGGAGATTCTCAAGGTCTATCGATTGAAACGCAAATAAATAAGCATTAAGACACATGTATGAACAAAGACAATATAGCGTACGGGGTTGGAGGTTTGGTGCTCGGAGGCATCCTTACCGCTTTTGTGGTCGGGGGTATGGGAAGCAATAATTGGGGAATGATGAACGGGGAGCAGGCGGGCCGGGGGATGATGGGGAACGCGAAACAGGGAATGATGCAAGGGGGCATAGATGCCCGTTTTATCGAGCAGATGATCCCTCATCATGAGGATGCGATCACGATGGCGAATCTCGCTTTGAAGAAATCGGAGCGTCAGGAAATAAAGAATCTCGCAGGCGATATCATACGATCACAGAGTGCTGAGATAACCGATATGCGGACATGGTACAAGGATTGGTTCGGCAAAGAGGTTCCGGCCCGAGGAACTGCTATGGGATCGCAGGGAATGGGTGGCGGGGGTATGATGGGTGGAGGACAGGGTGACATGTCAAGCCTTGAGACTGCTTCCAATTTCGACCAGGAATTCATACGACAAATGACAATGCATCATGAGATGGCGATTATGATGTCTCGCATGATGCTTTCCATGACGGAACGGCCGGAGATGAAAAAACTGGGTCAGGATATCATCACGGCCCAAACGAAGGAAATCGAGGATATGAAAAGGTGGTCGAAGGAGTGGGGATATTCGGATGGCAAGTAATCGCGATCGGCCGATGCCGCGCGCAGGAGAATAACTCACATACTACCAACACTATGCACTATTCTTTCAGTAAAAAAATAACCGGCCTCGACTATGTCGCGGTCATGGAAAAGGCCAAGGAAGCTTTGAAAGAGCAGGGATTCGGCGTCTTGACAGAGATAGATGTCGCAGCGACGCTTAAAAAGAAGCTTGATATAGAGTATGGAAAATATACCATCCTCGGGGTATGCAATCCCGCCCTCGCCCATAAGGCGCTCGAGGCGGAGAAAGAGATAGGCCTCTTTCTGCCTTGCAATGTCATCGTCTACGAGCAAGATGATGCTGTCGTCGTTTCGGGCATCATGCCTACCGTCGCCATGAACATGCTCGACAATGCCGAGCTCTCCGCCATCGCTTCGCAGGCGGAAGAGAAGATGAAGACCGCTATCGACGCTATTTGATTGCGGATGTACGAGACTTTGATGAATCATAAAAAAACCGCCTGATTTCTCTTGGATATCTCACTGGCGGTTTTTTTATTCCACGGTGATGCTGCCTTGCATCTCCATGTGGCGTTCGCCGCACCATACGGAGCAGAAAAATTCGAAGGTGCCTCTTTTCTCGGGCGTAAATTCTACGACAGCCCCCTCAGGGGGGATATCTTGATTGACTCCGAGCTCCGGAATAACGAGCCCGTGCTTCACATCGGCATTATGGATGACGAGGCGTACCAGTTCGCCTTTTTTTACGGTAAGTCGTTTCGGCTCCCATACATATTGCCTGACTCCCATGTGGATGGTCCGCTCTGTTTTCCCATTCACGACTTGGGTTGTGGGTGGGGGAAAAGTTCCAAAGGCATTGCTCATACCCGACGAGGGAGGATCAGCGGTCGGTGGATATGGAGGAAGATCCAGGGCTTCTGTTGATTCCTCGGGTGTCGGTTGGGTTTTTGTTGTCGGTTGGGGTGCCTGGGCGGGTGATGGCTCCGTCGTTTTCGTGTCGCTAGAGGATGTATTCTTTGAAGCTTTGAGCGCAAGAAGTGAGATTCCTTCCATGATAGCAAGGGCGATGAGCGGGATAATGATGTAAGTCGCATTGCGCATAGATCAACCCTCAACGATGATGTCGAATCGATACATTCCCATGCCGCAGGTGCCTTGGAGCATACCCGGTTTCAGGATTCCAAGAGAGATTTCCCTCGTACCCGATGGGGGCAGTGCTTCGCTTATGTTGAGGCTTGGAATACGGAGCTGCGAGGAACAATCGAAGGTGCGTTCTGTCGTGACGCGTAAGGTAGTGGGGATGCCTGCGGTAGCCGTACTCATTTTTGGCGCATATCCGCCTTTCGCCCGTATCGACACGATCTGCTTCTCGCCTTCTCTGGTGACATTTTGAGCGGGAGCAGGAGCCTGGGGCGAGGACGAGGCAGAGGAGGGTGTAGGAGGAGTCGCGCCATTGTTTTGGTTTTGCATGAAAGCGTAGGCTCCGAAAATAAGGGCCGAGGCGATGATGAGGCTCAAAAAAATGTTCATAGGATGTGGACTAGAAGTTGAAAACGGGAGGGATGAGGCCAATGATAACAAAACTATTGATAATATTGAAGAGGGCGAAGAGTATGACTATAAGACCCGCCGTTTTGAAGAATATTCCCGCATGCGGACTTTTTGTGATATTGAGAGAACTGAAGCTGAGAAGGGCGAGCACGGGAAGCGTTCCGAGCGCGAATGCGAGCATGGTGAGGGCGCCCGCAAAAAAACCTCCGGTCGTCAGGGTGTAAAGCTGCATCGATTGCGTGAAGCCGCAGGGCAGGAAGAAGGTCGCTATGCCGACGAGAAAGGGAGTAAGGCTGTGATTGAGCTTGGAGACACGGAGTGCATGTTTGGAGAGGAGCTTCGGCAGGGTCGGCTGAAATTTTTTCACAGAAGGGAAGACATCGAGCAGGTTCACTCCCAAGATGAGCATGACGATTCCTATGATGAGGCCGAGTGTGAACGAAGCGCCCGTACCGAGGGAGAAGTTCGCCCCGAGAGCGCCGATGACTCCGCCGAGGAAAAAAAACGACAGCAGCCTTCCGCTATGAAACAATATCTGAGGAGAGGCCGTGCCGCCTTTTTTCGCGAATGTGGCGGACATCGAGAGAACGAGCCCTCCTACCACCGCCATGCAGGTGGAAACCGAAGCGATGATGCCGATGAAAAACGCGGTGCCGTAGGAAACCGTATCGGCCTGTATGAGATTCACTATTCCCATCTTCTGGAGCCCGAGGAAAAGAATAGCGAATAAGGCGGCGATGGGAACCGCAATTTTGAACTGAGACCAATTTTTAATATTCGCCGGCTTCTCTTCTGAAACCGTGTAGCCGTGTTTTTTGAGCAATTGGCTCAATTCCTCCGCGATTTGCGCGGGAGAGGTATCGGGGAAGTTCCCTTCTATTTCGACTGAATGCGACCTTAGGTTGGTGCGGGCGGAGGTGATGGCAGGGTGATCCATGAACTCGCTTTCCGTAAGGAGCACGCACGCCTTGCAGTGCATCCCCTGGATATGAAAAGTATAGGTGTTGGTTTGAGGAGTCATAGGCTAGAGTTTCTTATTTTTGAGTCGGAGAGCGTTTGCCACCACGGAGACGCTCGAGAGCGCCATGGCGAGACCGGCGAATACCGGGCTCAAGAGCCACCCGAAAATAGGGTAGAATATGCCGCTTGCGAGGGGAATGCCGACTATATTGTAGATGAATGCGAAGAAGAGGTTCTGTTTGATGCCTTGCATGGTAAGCTTCGAGAGTCTGATGGCTTTTACGATCTTGGAGATATCCCCTGAAAGAAGCGTGATGCCCGCGGATTCGATGGCGACATCCGTGCCGGTCGCCATCGCGATACCGACATCGGCCTGAGCGAGCGCCGGAGCATCGTTTACGCCGTCTCCTGCCATAGCTACGATATTGCCCGATTTTTGCAGTTCTTTTATTTTTTCGAGCTTGGTTTCCGGCAAGGCTTCGGCCACGACTTCATCGATGCCGACTTCCTTCGCTATCGCGAGCGCGGTCGCCTTGTTGTCTCCCGTGAGCATGAGCGTCCGTATGCCGAGAGCATGAAGATCGGCGATCGCCTTCTTGGCTTCCTTCTTTATGGCATCTGCGATCATCACGATCGCGAGTATCTCATTTTTGGTTTCATTGCTCGAAATCAGAATGACCGGAGTTTTTCCTTGCGAAGTTTCTTCTGCGATCGAGCGGGCATCGAAAGAAATGCCAAGATCACCCAAAAGAGCCTGGTTTCCGGCGAAGTACTCGCTCTCTCCGATGCGGCCGCGCACGCCCTTCCCTTTGAGTGACTCGAAATTCTCGACAGGGAGAGGGGAGATGTTTTTTTCCTTCGCATAGGAAAGAATGGCTGCGGCGATCGGATGTTCAGACTTGTTCTCCAGGGCAGATAAGATCGCTATGATTTCTTCATCGCTTTTTTGAGAAATGTTTTTGAGAGAAACCAATTCGGGCTTGCCGCGGGTTATGGTCCCTGTCTTATCGAGTACGAGCACAGTGGTCTTATGCAGCATCTGAAGCGTCTCCGCGTCTTTGATAAGGATGCCTTCGCGCGCTCCTTTGCCGACTCCGACGATGATGCCGATCGGCGTGGCCAACCCAAGCGCGCAGGGGCAGGCGATGATGAGGATCCCTACGAAGGAAACGAGGCCGAAAGAGAGCGCCTGCGAGAAGCCAAGGGAAGAGGTTCCAAGAAAGAGCCAGAGCGCGAGCGTCCCGAAGGCGATCACGAGGACTCCCGGCACGAAGACGCTTGAGATGGTGTCTGCCAGGGCTTGGATAGGAGCCTTGCTTCCCTGGGCCTCTTCCACCATCCGGACGATATGCGAAAGCAGCGTTTCGGATCCGACCGAGGTTGCCTCGAAGGTGAAGGACCCGCTCATATTAAGCGTGCCCGCGACCACGGAGTCGCCGGCTTTTTTCTCTACCGGCATAGGTTCGCCCGTGATAAGGCTCTCATCGACATAGGAGGAGCCGCTTATCACTTTGCCATCGACCGGAATTTTCCCCGATGGTTTGACAACAACGCTGTCCCCAGGACGTACCTCGTCTACGGGTATTTCCACTTCTTCACCATTTCGGATGACGATCGCGGTCTTCGCTTGGAGATTGAGGAGCTTCTCTATGGCATCTCCCGTTTTCAGTTTCGATCGGCTTTCGAGGTATTTCCCGAGCGTGATAAAAGCGATGACGACGATGGTTATGTCGTAGTAGGTATTTTCCACATCGATAAAAGGACGGAGACTTTCTTCGAACGCGGTTACGATGAAGCTGTAGAGGAAGGCGACGGAGGTTCCGATACCGATGAGCGTATCCATGTTCGCCTTTCCATACCGTAAGAACCGATAGAAGCCGAGGAGATAGGGTTTCCCGACCACGAACAAGGCATAGGTGGCCATCAAAGGCAGGATATGATGAAAAAATTCTTCCCACAAAGGCGGAATATCGGGAAGAATCTCGAATTGAGCGGAAATCTCCCAAGTCATGACGAAGATGCTGAAGAGAGCGAGCGGCATGACCGAAAGCACCGAGATTCTCATGCCTGCCAATTCGGAAAGCTTGTTCTTTTTGGACTGATCGAATTCTTGGAGGGGCGCGGAATGTTCCTCCGACATGCCTCTAGGCGAAGCGCTTTTTCCTTTCGGGATAATGAGGGAATACCCGAATGGTTCTATCGTTTTGGATAAATCGATCGCGCTTGTTTTCGTTTCGTCGAAATCGATTCGGACGCTCTCGGTTCCATAGTTGGCCGTGGCCTCCGATACGCCGGGAACGTTCTTGAGTGTTTTTTCGATGATGGCCGAGCAGGACGCGCAGTGCATCCCTTTTATTTTGTAAGTTTCAAGATGAGCCATAGTGGGTTTTAGAGGAGAGAATGAGTTTATTTTAATACCCATGGGGGGTATTGTCAAATCAAGGGAGAAGAAACGAAAAAAGCTGTCGGAGGAATTAAAAAAGGCTCTGAGATTCGAACAAGGAAAGAAGTTTCAGGGAAAAATAATTTATCGGGCGACGACGATGCCGAAAACTTTTTTTGCTCCGTGCTCCTTGAGGACGCGCGCGCAGGCCTCGAGCGTAGCTCCGGTCGTAGCCACATCATCGATGAGCCAGAAAGTTTTCCCTCGAACGCTTTTCGCAGCTCCTTCGGCTTGGGATAGTCGGAAGGCACCCTCGAGATTGTCCTTGCGTGCTTGCTTGTTCTTGCTCCGTGCCTGCGGGAGAGTGAATCGGTGTCGAACGAGCAGATTCTTATCGACCGAAAGCAGCTCCAGGGCGATCTCTGCCGCGAGTATATCCGCAAGGAGGGCGGATTGATTGAATCCGCGGAATCGCTCCCGCAAGGGATGGAGCGGTACGGGAATGAGTCGGTCGGGGAGCGGCATATCGCTTGCTCGCACGACATCTCCAAGCAGCATCCCAAGAGGATGTGCCAGTTCCTCGACGAATTCATATTTGAAGACATGCACCGCTTCTTGCAGGATCGGATTGTCTTGGAATGAGGTGGCGGAAAGCACGCCGTCGAGTGCGTATTTTTTGGAACACCGAAGACAGGTTTGGCCGAAGGGTGTGTCCACGGAAAGACAGGAAGGGCAATTTTGACTCGCCTTTCGGGGAATCTTTCTTTGGCAATCCTCGCAGAGGAATGTTTCACCTCGGTCGCATCCGACGCACTTTCTTGGGAAGAGGAGTTCGGCTCCCCATTCCTTTATTCCTGCCTTAACTCCTGTCCTCATTCCTGAAAGCCATTCGCGCCATGGAAAGAAATTTCCAGATACTGCTCCTTTGGTAGAGAGTTTGGCCAGCGTGGGGGACCCATGTCTTTTATCGTTCGGTGCAGACGATGGCATTTTTTTGAATGGAGAGAGTCAAGTGGCGCTTTTCCGATGCTTTTTTGGCGATCAATCGTTCGGCGATCGCGTGTTCTGCCAGGGATTCGATCTGTCGGCGCACGAGGCGCGCGCCGTGCTCTTGTGCGGAGCTTTTTTCGGCTATGAACCGGATGACTTCTTTGGAGAATGAGAGAGCGATGCCTTTTTTGGCGAGACGAGCCTTGAGAGCCGAAAGCTCGAGCGAGGCTATTTCTTCGATGGCGGGGAGGGCGAGCGCGTTAAAGACGATGGTTTCATCGATGCGCGCGAGGAGTTCCGGGCGCAGGACCTTTTTGAGCTCCGCGAGTACTTGGTCTCGGATAGCTTCATCGAGAGTCGCCCGAGTCGAGGCGCCGCTTTTATGAAACCCGATTTTCGCGCCTTGCGCGAATGCTTCGGTGCCGATGTTCGAAGTGAGGATGATGAGCGCGTGGCGAAAACTCGCTTTTTTCCCTTCCGCATCGGTGAGCACTCCTTCGTCGAGGATCTGAAGCAGGATATTGAAGACATCCGGATGCGCCTTTTCTATTTCATCGAAAAGAACGATGGAATGAGGATTTCGCCTGATCCTTTCGGTAAGTTTTCCTCCTTCGCCGTACCCTACATATCCGGCAGGAGCCCCGATGATCTGGGCGACATTGTGCCGTTCCATGAATTCGCTCATATCGAGACGGATAAGATGATTTTTGTCGCCGAAAAATTCTTCCGCTATGGTCTTGGCGATGAGCGTCTTCCCCACCCCTGTCGGTCCGAGAAATAAGAAGGAGCCGAGCGGCCGGTTGGGATCGCCGATGTCGGAGAGGGATCGCAGAAGTGAGCGGAGGGTGAGGTCCACCGCCTGTTCCTGTCCGATGATGCGGGAGCGGATGGATGCGGATATTTTCGCGAAGCGGTTTTTCGGATGTTCGTCCGAGAGCTTGGCAAAGGGCACTCCCGTCATCGCTGATACGGTTTCAAGAATATCCGTTTCGGTGAGCGCGAGCGCATCTCGATTTTTTTTCGCCTGGGATTCTTCCTTGTGAAGGGTG
>CALMHZ010000009.1 GCA_937864125.1 uncultured bacterium | reverse complement strand
GAAGTACTCGACGTACCGATTTCGGACGACCTGGTGAAGCTGTTCGTCGACCGGGAGGTCGTCTGCGGCATGTTATCGAACACGATTACGGGTAAACCGTGGCAGGACTACGTCAAGCGTCGCACGCGTGAGGATTCCACTCGTATCGCCCGGGCCGACAGCCTGCGTCGGAGCGGCGCGCGGCCTCGCACAGAGGCCGAGCTGCGGCGTGATCGGGGCGACCAGAGCCTGGGCATGCGCAGGTTGAACGCCGAACGGCTGATCAAGGGTGGGTGCATAACGGCGATCGCGACCGACAATTATCTCGGTCTCGCGCCTGAATTCCGCCGCGATCCAAAACCCGACTGGCAGGAACCCGGGTCCGGCTCTCTCGCCGCCATCGAGGGTCTCGTCGAGCTGGGTATGACACCGCTTCAGGCCATCACAGCCGCGACGAAGAATGGCGCGCTCGCCAGCAAGCAGCTCGACCAATACGGCACGATCGAGGTCGGGAAGCTGGCGGACCTCGGTTAAGCGATACGCAGCAAACGACAAGCCGAGAGCGGAAATCATGAAAAGCGCGGCGGCGGCAGTCGATTGCCACCATGTGACCCCGAAAAATTTCTCTGCCCTACGGGAGAGGATCGCGAACGGGAGCAGGGCGAGAAGAGAAACGATAGGCATGCTTGCAGGAAAGATAGCATCCATGCTCCAGCCATACCATCTCCTCGCAGCGACAAAATCCGCGATCACCGAGACCGGGAACGCCGCAAGCAGCCACGAGACGACCAGAAGAAATGGAAACGCGACGAGAAATCGCATTCGCCGAAACCCCTTGTGAAAAGCCCATTCCGCAAGAAAAACACTGAGAGAAAATATCAAGATTCCTGTTCCGAAAAACAGCGTGAGGACCGTGATTACATAGGGGGTAACGGATATCTCCATAGCAATAGCGTCTATAACAAGATTCATTTTAAATATTGCGACCCGGCTTCAGTGACACTTCTTACCCTCCATTATGAGCCCTCTACCGTTATTTCCCGGTCCGTGTCGGAGAGCCAGGTGAGGGAGAGGGTTTTGGTCTGGAGAGGAAGGAGAGGCGCGATTTTCTCGGGCCATTCGACAAGGACCACCCCCTCCGGATCGGCGACCCATTCCTCAAATCCCAGTTTTTCCATTTCCGAAGGGCTCTCGATACGGTAGGCGTCGATATGATAGACCCGGGCGATGCCGGTCTCTGACGGCTTGGAGAGGCGATATTCCTTCATTATGACAAAAGTCGGGCTCGTATACGGCTTTTCCGCGCCAAGCGCTTCGAGGAATCCCTGGATAGAGCTCGTTTTCCCTGCGCCCAAGTCCCCTCGGAAGGCGAGAACCGTGCCAGGAACGGTCTTTTGTGCCAAAGAGGCCCCGAAAGCTCGGGTTTCTTCGGTCGAATGGGTGATAAAAGTCGCCATAGGAAAGATAAAAGAGGATAACCCGGGGAAAAAATCAAGACACAGCCTTATTGTCGGCTGTTTTGCTCTTTTTGACAATGCCCGGGATTTCCAGCTGAGTTTCATTTGAATTTCATGGGAGGTGCGGCGCTTTTCCTTACTCCCTGGTTTGACACTAGCGTGCTTCTTTGGTATTTTGGGTTTTCGTAGGATTTTTTGTTTCACCCGTATTCGCTGTCTCTCTGACCCTATCCTATTCTTGCCCTATGTCGCTCACCCCGATCGAACAATTCGCCGAACTGGTCAAAAAAACCGAAAACCCGATCATTCTTCTCCCGACCTATCCCGGGAAAGATGCCCTCGCCTCGGCGTTCGCCCTTGGAGATTTCCTGAAAAAAATCGGAAAAACGCCGACGATCGCCGGGCACGAGCTCTCCTCGCATGTGGGCGAAGTGGCGTTTCTCGAGCAATCTCACACGATCCTTGACTCGCTTTCCGGGACGCACGACTTCGTGCTCGCGTTCAATACCAAGTACAACAAGATCCTCGACATGAAAAGCTCCCAGGAGGGCGACGAGTTCCGCATCTCGATCACGCCCGAACGGGGATCGATCGATCCGCGGGACTTTTCCTTCATCCCGGCGCAGTTCAAGTACGATGCCGCGTTCGTGATCGGCGCCTCCGACAAGGAAGCCTTGGGCAAGCTCTACGAGGACAATCCGGACATCTTCTATGAGATCCCCATCGTGGACATCGACAACAAGCCGGACAACGAGAACTTCGGCCAGATCAACATGGTCGACCTCACCGCCTCCTCCGTCGGGGAAATCCTCTTCGAGGCCTTTTCCGCGGTAAGCGGCAAGGCTATCGATACGACAATCGCCGAAGCGCTCCTCGCGGCCATCATTGCTTCGACCGACAGCTTCCAGAACAAGAGCACGACGCCGAAATCCCTCCAGACGGCGTCGAAACTGATAGAGCTCGGGGCGGACCGCGAGAAGATCGTTGTCGCCCTCTACAAGACGCAGCCCTTCCACCTCCTCAAGCTCTGGGGACGGCTCATGTCAAACCTCAAATGGGAGGAGTCGCTCGGGCTCGCCTATGTGTCGGTCGGCATCGAGGACTTCGTGCAGAGCCGCTCGACGATGGCGGATCTTCCCCTCATCCTCGACCGGATACGCAGCAACTTTTCTTCCGGAGATATCTTCGTCGTGCTCTACGCCGACATCGACAATTCGGTCCACGCGATACTCAAGTCATCGCACCCCGAACAGGGGACGAACCTCGCCAAGGCGATCGACGGCGCCGAGATTCACGGCGACACGGTTTCCTTCCGGCTCACCGTCGCGGAAGAGGCATCCGCGGAAGAGGCATTGCTCGCGACGCTGCGAACGGCCCTAGGCAAGGGTTGATTTTCTCGAGACAGAATATGCGCTACAATGGAGGCAAGAGGCCTCTTTTTTCTTTTGCTCTTCTTTCGAAAAACACGAACACATATCCATATGGTAAAAGTCATACAGCAATCGTCGCAGGACTGGCGCAACGAGAAGGCCGATCAGACCCGCGAGGTCTTGGGAAAGATGCAGTCGAAGTCCAAAGAAGAGATGACCTCGAGGCTCGCGTCCAAGCTCGGAATGGCCTATATCGACCTGCAGATATTCCCCGTCGACCAAAACGCGCTTGTCCATATAAATGAAGCCGACGCGAGGAAGCACCGCCTCGTGCTGTTCGAGAAAACGACGCGCACCACCCGCATCGCCATGAGCGACCCCGCCGACACCCAGGCACAGGAATTCATCCGGGAGATCTCCAAGAAAAACGGTTGGGAGCCGACGATCTACCTCTGCTCCGAAGATTCCCTCGAGGCCGCGTGGGAAGCCTACGCGACGACCCCGCTCCTCGAGAGCTTCAACCTCTGGCGCGTCGCGCTCGAAGGCGAAGAGCTCAAAAAATTCGAGGAGAATTTCGGGGAATTGCTCAAGCTCAAGGACGCGGCGAAATTTCCCATCTCGCAGACGATAGAGATCATCCTCGCCGGGGCGAACAAATTCCGCACGAGCGATATCCATATCGAGCCAAACGAAGAGGCGGTGCGCATCCGTTACCGCGTCGACGGGCTGTTGCAGGAGGTGGGATCATTGCCGAAGAATGTCTACCAGCTCATGATCTCGCGCGTGAAGATGCTCTCGCACATGAAGATCAATCTCCGCGATCAGGCCCAAGACGGCCACTTCAGCATCACTCTCGGCGAGAAGAAGATCGATCTTCGGGTCAACATCATCCCGGGGAAATACGGGGAAAATATCAATATCCGACTCCTCTCCAACGACGACGCGGTCGTATCGATCGAGGAGCTGGGCATCCGCGGGACGGCGGGCGAAGAGATAAAAAAGCAGATACAGAAACCGAACGGCATGATCCTCAACACGGGCCCGACGGGTTCCGGGAAAACGACGACGCTCTACGGCATCCTCCACTCGCTCAATCACCCCGATGTGAAGATCATCACGATCGAAGATCCGATCGAGTATTCCCTGCCCGGCATCGTGCAGACCGAAGTCTCGAAGGACAAGTCGTACACCTTCGGCACCGCTTTGCGCGCGGTCGTGCGGCAAGACCCCGATATCATCCTCGTCGGAGAGATCCGGGACGAGGAAACCGCCGATGTCGCGATCAACGCGGCCCTCACGGGGCACTTGGTCCTCTCGACGCTCCATACCAACAGCGCCCCGGCGGCCATCCCCCGCTTCATCGAGCTCGGAGTGAAACGCGAACTCATCACCGCTTCCATCAATGTGCTTATCTCGCAGCGGCTCGTCCGCAAGCTCTGCGAAAAGTGCAAGGAAGCCTACGAGCCCGCGCAACAGACGATCGAGACCATAAAGCAGCTCGTGTCCATCATCTCTCCGAAGGCGAACATTTCCCTGCCCACCGATTTTTCCACGCTCTGGAAACCGGTCGGCTGCCCGTCGTGCAACTTCAGCGGATACTACGGCCGAGTAGGCATATTCGAAGCCTTCACGATGACGCCGCGACTCATAGAAACGATCGACAACATGGGCACCGAAGCCGACATAACCCGCGCCGCGCTCGAAGACGGCATGGTGACCATGACGCAAGACGGGATCATAAAGGCGGTCGAGGGCACCACGACCTTGGACGAGGTATGGCGGGTCACGGATCAAAGCGAGATGCTCCACGCCCTCTACGAGAAACTGATGTCAAGCAGCCTCTCGAACGCGACCATGCTCACGAAAGAAACCCTTGCCAACGCCAAGGAGCACATAAGCTCGATCGATGAGCTCTCGAAATACGCCCAATCGCTCGAGCACAAGGATCTGCTCCAGTTCATCCTCGCTTCGGCACTCCTCCTCAAAGCGGGAGACATCCATCTCGAGCCGACGAAGGATTCGATAGCCGTTCGATTCCGGCTCGACGGCATCTTAAAGCACATGACTTCCTTGCCGCTCACGCTGTATCCTTCGATCCTCGGGGAGATCAAGCTTTGGAGCAAGCTCGAATCCGGGCAGCAGGCAGGGGTCGCCGACGGACGATTCTCGATCACCGTAGGCGAAGCCTTCGATGCCGTCCAGCCGGGAAACATCGACTTCCGGCTTTCGATCATCCTCGGAGGTTACGGCGAAACCGTCGTCATGCGCATACTCAACCAGTCATCCGTATCGCTTGACCTCTCCACGCTCGATATCCGCAAAGAGAACCTCGATCGGATACTGTCCGCCATGAAAAAACCGCACGGCCTTATCCTCAACACGGGTCCGACGGGCTCCGGAAAGACGACGACGCTCTACAGCATCCTCGCCAAGCTCAACACGCCGGAGGTGAAGATCATCACCGTCGAGGATCCGATCGAGTACCGCATGGAAGGCGTGCTCCAGACCCAAGTCGACGAGAAGTCCGACTACACATTTCCTCTGGCGCTCCGTGCGCTCCTGAGACAAAACCCCGATATCCTCATGATCGGAGAAATACGGGACGAGGAGACGGCCTCGATCGCCGTGCAGGCCGCGGGCACCGGCCACCTCGTCCTTTCCACGCTCCACACGAATAGCGCGGCAGGCACCACATCGAGGCTGCTCGCCCTCGGCGTCAGCGCCGATGATCTCGCGAACGCCGGGAACGCGATCATCTCGCAGCGGCTCGTCCGCAAGCTCTGTCCGCACTGCAAAAAGGAATCGACCCCGAGCGAAGAAGAGGCGACGCTCATAAAGAATGTCCTCGATACGCTCCCGAAAACATTCGACTTAGCCTCGATCGATCGGACCAAAATATGGACCCCGGTCGGATGCAAAGAATGCAATGGCGTGGGATACGCGGGTCGCATGGTCATCGCGGAAGTCCTGCTCATAGACAAAGCCATGCAGGAGCTGATCGGCAGGCAAGCCCTCTCTTCCGATATCGAGACGCTCGCGAAAGAATCGGGAATGCTCACGATCGTCCAAGACGGCATACTCTCCGTCCTCGAAGGGAAAACCAGCCTCTCGGAAATCGAACGCGTCACGGAAGAGTAGCGGGTATCACTCCTCCGCTCACCGTCATGTCGCCTGGAAACAAGGAAAAAACCTCCGCTTATGCGCGGAGGTTTTTTTCGAGGCAAGACGCGCACCGGCAGCCGCCCGGCTCTATGTATTCAGAAAAATATTCCTTGCCGTAATCATAAGTCAGCTCTTCCCCCGCCTTGATCGATTTTTTCGCCACGAGGAAAATCCGGTTCCGCCTGTTTATCGCCTCGCAGTTCGGACGGCACGCGTGGTTCACATACCGGGCCGTGTTCCATCTCGGACTCCCGTCGATATCTATCGTCTTGCTCACGCGGAAAAGATACCGGTTATCGCGATCATGCGCGCCGCGGAGCCGATGCCCGATATATTCTATGACCGTGTCGCCGCGGGCGAAATCCTTTGCGGCATAGAGCCCGAGTCCGGCGCTCGATCGCCTGACTTTCGTATCGGTCGCGTTTTTCATCTTGATATCTCTTATTTTCTTCATAAAACTATCTTATAAGGCTTTCCATGATATGCGCTTTCGGAGAAAATGAAAAGAGCCCGCGAAAACGAGGCTCTTTTTTTCGAAAAAGGATGCATTCAGCCGCAGGCAATCCAAAACATCAGGGACATTTTGGGAAGGAGCAATGTCGAGGTGAAGGAGAGCCGAAACCCCCCAGCCCATGTCTGGACGTCTCGCACTTACCGATTCTCGCGAACGAGCGCGGGAAACGGAAAGTGCGAGGAAAAGCTCCCGTTCATGAGGATAAAAGATAGTGATCCTCAGTCTGCCTGCGGGTGAATATTTCCTTCTTCGTATTTTCAAAAAAATGTTTCATCACAAGATGTAACTGCAAAGATTATCACAACTTGGTATTTCTGTCAAGAGGTGGTAAAATATCATTATACTCAAAAGCCATATTTCGGAGAAAATACTCATTATATGGCTTGAATAAAGAAATATGCTAACTGACCCAGCAAGCGACGCCAGTGAAGATATCGTGCTCGATACCACGCTCCGCCCTCAATCGTTCGGGGAATATATCGGTCAGGAAAAGATCAAGCGCAATCTCGGGATATTCATCGAGGCGGCGAAACGCCGAGGCGAAAGCGTCGATCATGTGCTCCTTTACGGCTCAGCGGGATTGGGAAAAACGACCCTCGCACACATCATCGCCAAGGAAATGAGGGTGAACATCCGGATCACCTCGGGGCCGGCGATCGAGCGCGTGGGAGACCTCGGCGCCATACTCACCAATCTCGAGCCGGGCGATGTCCTGTTCATCGATGAAATCCACCGCCTCAACAAGGTCATCGAAGAAGTCCTCTATCCGGCGATGGAAGACTACAAGCTCGATATCATTATCGGCAAAGGCCCATCCGCGCGGACCATACAGCTCGACCTTCCCCGATTCACCCTGATCGGTGCTACGACCCGTCTCGGATCGATATCGAATCCCCTGCGCAACCGGTTCGGCTCGACGCATAGGCTCGAGTTCTATAACGAGGACGAGATGCGGTCCATCATCACCCGCTCCAGCCGGATCCTCGGGATTCCGATCAATGAAGAAGCGGCGACAACCATAGCGAAAGCGAGCCGATCCACCCCTCGTGTCGCCAATCGTCTTTTGAAGCGGGTGCGCGATTACGCCGAAATCCATGACCACAAAGTGATCGCAAACGACATCGCGACCGTCGCGCTCACGCTCTTCGAAGTCGACGCGCTCGGTCTCGAGCCGACGGACCGTAACATCCTCCTTACGCTCGCCAAACGCTTCAAAGGCGGGCCTGCCGGCGTTCAGACGCTCGCCGCGGTCACGGGGGAAGAGGTGGAGACGATCGAGGATGTCTACGAGCCGTACCTCATCCAGCTCGGATTCCTCGCCCGCACCCCGAGAGGCCGGATCGTCACCAAGGAAGGCTACGAACATATCGGCATGGACATGCCGGAAAATCATCAAGAAAAACTCCTATGAACGGCATCATGACCCTTCTTTATTTTATCCTCGTTCTCGGCGTCATCGCTTCGGCGTTGTTCGTCCTCTATCACCTTCTGCGGTATTCCCTTTCCAAGTCAAGAGCGATCAGGGCGGCCGCCCTGTTCCTTTCCGGATTCTTTTTTCTTCTCATCACGAATATCATCCTGTTTTCCCAACTTGACTGGGAGTCGATCATTGCCACTACCGTAAAATCATCCCTATGAACACAAACGATCCGAAAGACATATCGTTCCCGGGAAAGCATGCGGAAGAAAAGGTCATCGCGGTCATCCATCGGCATTGGTTCGATATCTTCTCGCACCTCCTCTCCGGGATATCGATGGCGATCGTGCTCATAGGCAGCCTCATCGTTCTCCCCGCGCTCTACTCGGACCTCGCCTCCGGACAATACGCCTCGTTCTTTTTTTTCATGGAAAACACCTTTCTTCTTTTCCTTTGGCTCTTCTTTTTCCTTATCTGGATAGATGTGTACTTCGATGTGTGGATCATCACCAATGAGCGTATCGTGAACATAGAGCAGAAAGGGCTCTTCGTGCGGCACATAAGCGAGCTTCGCTTTTCCCAGGTGCAGGATGTCACGAGCGAGGTGGAGGGGATCATTCCGAGCATACTCGATTACGGCGAGGTGTTCGTGCAGACGGCAGGCGAGCAGACACGCTTCATTTTCCGCAATGTCCCGAATCCGATCGGCATAAAGGATCTCGTGATGCGGCTTGCAAGCGAAGCGCGCGAAGATGACATCGACGAGGCGGTCGCGCTCCTCCACGAGACCAAGCGCGACGGAATGTTCTCTTGATAAAAGGCGATCCATCGGCTAGGATAGAATCGCTTTACAGCTTTTAATACCCTTCTCAGAAGACGGGAATTTGAGCGGAGTTCAAGGCGACGGGAGGATACGGAGTAAGGCGTACTGAGGAAGTACGCTGTCGAGTACCGGAGCGTCAACGAAGAAATCCGCCACATTCACGTCTTCAAAACCACACTATGTCAGGACATTCCCACTGGGCCACAACCCATCGTCAAAAAGGCCTCAATGACGCCAAGCGCGCGGCCATATTCACCAAGGTAGGCCGCATCGTGACGATCGCCGCGAAAGGAGGCGGGAATCCGGACATGAACTTCAAGTTGAGACTCGCGATCGACACGGCGCGCTCGGTCAACATGCCCAAAGACCGCATCGACCGCGCGATCGCCGCGGGTACGGGCGAGGCCAAAGAGGGCGCTCTCATCGAAGAGCTCCTCTACGAGGCCTACGGCCCCGGCCAAGTGGCGATGCTCATCGGAGTCGCGACGGATAACCGGAATCGTTCCGTGGGAGAGATCAAGACCCTGCTTACAAAAAATGGCGGGAAAATGGTGACGAGCGGGGCTATTTCGTTCCTGTTCGAAGCCTGTGGGGAAGTCGTCATCGATTCGAAAGGAAAGATCGATGAGTCGCTCGAGCTTGCCCTTATCGAATCCGGCGCGGATAACTTCGAAAGAGGCGATGAGAATTCGATATGCGTCTACACGAAACCGGAGAAGCTCAAGGAAGTGGAAGCCGCCCTTCAGACTCTCGGATTACCCATACTTTCCTCCTCGCTTTCGTATCTCCCTTCGCAAAAAATCGAACTGTCAGAGGCGGATCTGGATTCGTATGAGAAACTGCGCGAACTCCTCGAGGACAACGCCGATGTCCAGAGGATATGGGACAATCTCTGAAAAAAACTCGGAGTGTGAGTTCAGCTATTTTTCTAAAAAACACACGATATGCGCATCATCGGCATCGACCCCGGGACTGCCATCGTCGGCTGGGGAGTGATAGACGACGCGGGAGGGAATCTCGCGGTGCTTGCCTATGGGCATATCACCACGCCAAAAACCATGGCGCTTCCGGATCGTCTTTCCCTCATAGAATCGGAGCTTTCGGCCATTCTCAAGGAGTGGGCGCCGGAAGAATCGGCGGTGGAAGAAATATTTTTTTCAACCAATCAAAAAACGGTCATCTCCGTCGCGCAGGCAAGAGGCGCCATCGTATTGACATTGCGGCATTTTCATGTTAATGTTTTCGGTTACACGCCACCTCAGGTGAAGCAGGCACTCACCACATATGGGAGGGCGGATAAGCAACAAGTCCAGCACATGGTGAAAAGCGTCCTGAAGCTGGAGACGATACCAAAACCCGATGACACCGCGGACGCCCTCGCTCTCGCCGTCTGCCATTCCTCCGCCAGAAAAATAAACAGGCTTCGAGGGTGACCGATCGAAGAAAACTCCTTGCCAGAATGCCGCCCCAAGAGGGATAATGGGATTGGAGGGATTTTTTTTATTTTCAGGGAGGTCGACCGCTATCCATAATTATCGAATCATATGGAATATCATCCATTCATCGAGCTTGCGACGGGAGTAGGTGTTCCCCTCGAAACCGTGAGTCTTCTTCTCATGCTGCCTATCGTCGCGACGCTCGTCGCGTTTTTCCGGCAAGTGGTCGGCATCAAGGCGTTCGGCATCTACACCCCGTCGATCGTCACCTTCGCGTTCGTCGCGTTCGATCCGAAAGGACTCAAGTACGGAATCGCGATTTTTTTCGCGGTTATCTTCGTCGGCATGATGTCGCGCTATATTCTCCGTCCGTTCCGGCTCTTGTACCTGCCACGCGTCGCGATCACGCTCTCTCTTATATCATTTTCCATGTTTGCCATACTTATTTTCGGCGGCTACTTCCAGCGGACCGGCCTTGCGGCCGTCTCTATTTTCCCTCTGCTTATAATGATCACCTTGGCCGAGAAATTCGTCTCGGTTCAGATCGAAAAGGGCAATCGCGTAGCGCTCCTGCTTGCGGGCGAAACGCTCCTTATCTCCCTTGTCGGATACATCCTCATCACCTCGTCTTTCCTCACGGCGTCGCTCCTCTCCCATCCGTGGCTCGTGCTGCTTGCCATTCCGATAAATGTCATGCTCGGGAAATGGACCGGACTCCGCCTCATCGAGTATGTTCGCTTCTATAAAATATTGAGCAAGCGGTAATACCATGTTCGATATATTCAAAAAAAGTCAGGGGCTCTTGGGTATGAACGCCCGGAACCTTTCGTACATCCGCCCCTTCAACAAGCGGCGCGGCCGGGCGATCGCGGATGACAAGCTCCTTTCCAAAAGAATGCTCCGAAAGAACGATCTCCCCGTACCGAAGCTCATAGCGAAAATCCGCACCGAGGAAGAGCTCCACGATTTCGACTGGTCCACGCTGCCCGGAAGCTTCGCGCTCAAGCCGAATCGCGGATTCGGAGGCGAGGGCATCATCGTCGTCTATGGCCGGAAAACGGGCGCGGGCGATACCTGGGTAAAAGCGAACGGATCAACTGTCACGATAGATGATCTGCGCTCGCATATCCGGAACATTCTCGACGGCTCCTTTTCGCTCACCAACTCCCCCGACATCGCTTTTTTCGAAGAGCGGTTGAAGCTTCTCAAGCTGTTCAAGCCATACGCATACAAAGGCATCCCGGACATCCGCATCATCGTGTTCAACCGCGTTCCAGTCATGGCGATGCTCCGGCTTCCCACCAAGCAGTCCGACGGAAAAGCGAACCTCCAGCAAGGCGCTATCGGCGTCGGCATCGACCTTGCCACAGGAACGACGACGACCGCCGTACTCGGCAAGTCCCACATCATCGACTATGTTCCGAAGACAAGGCTCGCCCTTTCCGGAATCCGTATCCCGTATTGGAACGAGATCCTCCGCATCGCCATCGAGTCGCAGAATATTTCAGGCCTCGGATTCCTTGGGGCCGACATCGCGCTCGATCGCGATCGCGGGCCGGTCATCCTCGAGCTCAACGCCCGCCCGGGTCTCTCGATACAGGTCGCCAACCTTTCGGGACTCAAAAGCCGACTTGACCGGGTGAAAGGACTGAAGGTGAGGACGACGGAGCGCGGCATCATCCTCGGGAAAAATCTCTTCGGAGGCGAGATCGAGGAAGAGATCGAGATCCGGCAGTGGACGGTGGAGACGAAGCAGGGCAATCGTTCATTCCAGACGCACCTGGACGACTGGCCGTGAGTGTTGCCGGGTGGTGGCTTGTTGATCAGGGATGTCGCCGGCGATCTGTACCGACTCGCCGAGCCGGCTGGCTTTGATAAGAAAAGCCGAGCGTTGCTCTGGGCTTTTGTTGATTAGAAGGCACGAAAAAGACTTGGACACAGAGGTCACGGAGGACAGTGAATTTCTCCGAGACCTCTGTGTTCAATTCTTTTCGGAGTTCTGTCAGCTGTACAAGCGTTGCTCAGGGCTCTTGGCCGTTAGAAGGTCCAATCTTCCAGAGCCTAACGCACGGGCGAACCGATTTCGAAGCGCACCGCCGACGCCAGCGGGATCGTGATCACCCACGTCCTGGGCGGTGA
>CALMHZ010000008.1 GCA_937864125.1 uncultured bacterium | reverse complement strand
GCTCAAGTCATTTTGAGTTCACAAAACATCAAGCGATTCCAGAAAACAGCAGCCCTCCAATAAATTAACTGCTTGTATCATACCTTTTTCCTTCCCTTTTGTCAAAAAAAGACCCCGAAAAATCTTCGGGATCCCAAGAACAAAATATGTTATTTCCCGAGCAGGAATCGTCGCTTATCGCCGGAAAGGTTGATGAAATCATCCGCCTGCTCGATAAGCTTGGCGCTCGAGGATTCCGCGAACGCCACCACTTCCACGCGGCAGCCATAGGTATTCTGGATATACTCCGCAAGCGGGACATAGTCCCCGTCGCCGGACACGATCACGATCACATCGAGCCTCGGCGCCATCTTGATAGCATCGATGGCGATAGCCACATCCCAATCCCCCTTTTTCGAGCCATCGGGAAATATCTGAAGGTCCTTGGTCTTCATGTCATATCCGTAGCCCGTAAGCGTTTCAAGGAACTTCTCTTCCATGCCCTCGGTCGTCGTGATACCATAGGCGATCGCGCGGATAAGCTTCCGCTCGGCGACCGCCGCTTCGAGAACATTCTTGAAGTTCACCTTCTTGTGATAAAGGACGCGCGCGCTGTGGTAGAGGTTGGAAATATCCACCAAAACCCCCACTCTCTGATCTAAAAATTTTGCCATAGTTGTTGCTCGGTGGGCAAGGAGCTTCTTTTGGGAAGCAATCTGCCACACATGTATTAAAAACTGCCTCTCTTCTCCTCTTATACCCCGAAGCCACGGGCTTCGCACAGAGAATCAGAGAATAACGAAAGCTCCTCCAAAAAGGAGGAGCGGGAAAAATCAAATGCCAAGCTTCTTCTTTATGGACTTCGCCACCTTTTCATTGGTCGATTCAAGATAGGAAACAAGCTTCTTCCGCTTGGAAACCATCTTGAGGAGACCCCGGCGGGAATGAAAATCCTGCTTGTTCTTCTTCAAGTGCGCCGTAAGCTTCTTGATCTTTTCGGTAAACATCGCGATCTGGTACTCGGGAGATCCGGTATCCTTCTCGTGCCGCTTGACTTCCTTCGTCACCTTTTCCTTCTGCGCGTGTGTCAACGCCATATATTTGCAAGCAATACCGTCGTGCCGTGGCCTTTACAAGCCACAAAGTGCGATTCGCACTCCCACCTGCACCACTGTATGCTTCTTCTCAATAAATTAACGATGAAACGATAACACGATTTCCAAAAATCCGCAAGGCAACCGCTCCAATGCAAAATATCATGGGTCACTTCGACACCAACTTCAGGCCTCGCGTCGATTCACAGCATCGTGAAGGCGCCGACCTGATCGCCGGCCTGCGGCTTCATGATGCGCACGCCTTGGGTCACACGGGAGAGGAGGGGCACCGATTTGAATGGGATGCGAATGATCGTTCCCTTCTCGGAAGTAAGGATGAGGTCGTCCTCGATATTGGCCATGCTGGTGACGAGCGCGCCGACGAGCTTGCCTGTTTTCGGAGTGACTTTCATAGTCTTGATGCCCGACCCGCCGCGCTTTTGGACCTTGTAGTGTTTCATATCCGATCGCTTGCCCAGACCTTTTTGCGAAAGAATGAGAAGCTCGAGACCCTTGCCTCCTTTGGCTATCATATCCATGCCCACCACCTGGTCGCCCGCACCGAGTTTGATGCCGCGGACGCCGGCCGCCCCCCGTCCCATCGGACGCACATCGGTTTCCTTGAAACGGATCGCCTGGCCGTCTTGCGTCGTCATGATGATTTCATCGGAGCCGGAGGTGAGCTTGACCCACCCGAGCACATCTCCTTTGTCGAGATTGATGGCGATAAGTCCGCTTCTTCTCACATTCGAAAAATCTTCGATCTTGGTTTTCTTGATGGTACCTTGCCGCGTCGCCATGAAAAGATATTTGGCCTCGCTCCCCTGCCGGAAAGAAACGAGCTCGGTTATCTTTTCTTCCGGGGATATCTGGATGAAGTTCACTACGGCGTTGCCCTTCGCGGTTCGGGACGATTCGGGAATCTCGTATGCCTTGAGTTGGAATATCTTGCCCGTATTCGTGAAGAAGATAAGGTCGTCGTGCGTTTCAAGCGACAGCACCATCGATATGCGGTCCTCGTCTTTCGCCACCGCGCCGATGACTCCCTTGCCGCCGCGCTTCTGCACGCGATAGACGCTCGGATTCATCCGCTTGATATACCCGTCATCGGAAATGGTGACGATCACTTCTTCGTTCGGGACCAGGTCTTCGGTCTTGAATTCCCCGACGCCCGACTTGACGATGCGGGTCCTCCGCTCATCTCCGTATTTTTCTTTGAGTTCGAGGAGCTCGCTTTTCACGAGAGCGAATATTTTCGCCTTGCTTGCAAGCAGGGTCTCAAGCTCCGCTATGATTGAATATTTCTCGGCAAGCTCGTCTTCGATTTTCTTTCGTTCGAGTCCCGCGAGCGTCTGGAGGCGCATCTCAAGAATGGCGGTCGTCTGCTTGTCCGAGAGCTTGAATTTCTTCATGAGGTTCGCGTGAGCCTCTTCTTTGGTAGGCGACTTCCGGATAGTCTCGATGACCTCATCGATGAAATCAAGCGCCTTTTTGAGACCCTCCAAAATATGAGCGCGATCCTTCGCTTTTGCGAGCTCATACTCGGCCCGACGAACTACCACCTTTTCGCGATGTACGATGTAGTACTCGAGAATGGACTTCAGGTTGAGGATCTGCGGATCGATGCCGTCGACGAGCGCAAGCATATTCACATTGAAATTCTTCTGCAGGTCGGTCAGGGTGTAGAGCTGATTGAGCACTTTTTGAGGATACGCCTCTTTTTTCAAGTCAACCACGACGCGTACGCCGTCTTTGTCGGATTCATCGCGCAAATCCCGTATGCCCTGGATTTTCCCGTCCTTCACCAAATCCGCGATCTTTTCGATGAGCGTCGACTTGTTCGTCTGATAGGTGATCTCGCTTACGATGATCTGGAACATACCGGCCTTTGACTCGACGATTTCCGCCTTGGCGCGCGTGACGATTTTCCCCCGCCCTGTCGCGTAGGCTTCCCGTATATCTTTTACATTGTATTCGATGCCGCCCGTAGGAAAATCAGGTCCCTTGATGAACTGGGTAAGGTCGTCGATGCCGGCATCCGGGTGATCGATCAGATGGCAGATGCCGTCGACGAGCTCGCCCAAGTTATGCGGAGGAATGTTCGTCGCCATGCCGACGGCGATACCGACCGTGCCGTTGAGCAAAAGTTGGGGAAGCTTCGCGGGAAGAACGGTCGGTTCCGAGTGCACGCCATCGAAGTTCGGAATGAAATCAACCGTATCTTTTTCTATGTCGAAAAGCATTTCCTCGGCGATCGGGGAAAGCTTCGCTTCGGTATATCGATACGCGGCAGCGCCATCGCCATCGAGCGATCCGAAGTTTCCCTGGCCCCACACGAGCGGGTAGCGGAGGGAAAAATCCTGGGCCATGCGCACCATGGTCTCGTACACGGCGGAATCCCCGTGCGGGTGATATTTTCCGAGCACCTCGCCGACCACCGTCGCCGATTTTCGGAATTTCGCGTTTGATCGGAGTCCCGTGGCCCACATGGAATAGAGGATGCGCCGATGCACCGGCTTCAGGCCGTCGCGCACATCAGGCAAGGCGCGGGAAACGATTACGCTCATCGCGTAGTCGAGGTAAGACTGTCGTACCTCATCGGTGATCGGACGAGCATCGACACGGCCATGAATATCGATTTCTTCTTGGGTCTGCTTGCTCATAATAGGTAGGAATAGGATTCAATATGATCGCTACTGCGCGTTCTCCTTCGCTGGGGCGCCTCCCTTTGACTTGAACAGCTCTTCCAAAGACTGCTTTTCGTCCGAAAGGGAGTTGCTGGGGATCCGGCTCTGGATTTTTTTCACATCTTCACTCGGAGCGGCTCCTTGCAGGCTTTCTTTGAGGGTGAATATCCAAATGATGATGACAAAAAACATGACGATGAATACCGCGATCCAGACATACCAGACACGGATGTGTTCAGGCTTCTTTCGTATTTCATCTATTTTTTCCGCGATTTTTTTCCGCATAACCTTCAAGCTCCTAGATTTCTTGTTATAAAAACTTATCGCTCTCATGGCAGAGAGCAAAGGCTGGTCAGGACTTTTCAAGGAATACGATTTCCATATTCTTCCCCTCTATGTCTTTTTTCTTGAAATTGAGCTTGTTCACGGCGCTAGCCTCCGAACACCCCATGTCCTTGCAAAATGCTTCCGAGCCTGCCGTACCGATCGTCGTCCCGGGCAAGGCATAGTGCATCGGGATGACCATTTTTGGCTCTATTTCACGGATAAGTTCATTTATATCTTGGGTAGGCAGCGTATCCTCACCGCCGATCGGAACGAATAATACATCGATATCCCCTATTTTTTCCACGGATTTTTCATCAAGCTTATGCCCCAGTGAGCCGAGATAGGCGACGCGGATTTCTTCGGAGTCGAAAATAAACAGGGTGCTTTTCCCTCGCGCAGCTCCCCCTTCGTTATCCCGTGCGGCAGGAAGCCCGAGGATGCTTACCCCCTTCACCGCGTATTCGCCGGGCGTATAGATGACGGTCGGATCATCCTTGAGGCTTGAGAGAGTATCATCCTCCGGGTCCATGTGGGACAAAAGGGCGATATCCGCATGACCGAAAGGGGTTCGGATGCCCGTTTTCTTCTCCGGAAGGTCTGTCCAGATCACGATATCCTCGGTAGCTCTGCCTGCCGGTTTTGTGGTTATCTTAAAGCAATAATCACCGTAATACTGAATATTCATAACCGATTTGAAACAAAAAAACTCCTCCCAAACAAGGAAATTCTAACACAAGAAGAGAGCCTTGCCAAGTGGAAGAGTCCTCATATAAAAAGCGTTCAGGGACATAGACAGACAGGAAAATTCCCATTACACTGAAAGAACTCTTTAACAACCTGTGAGGACACTGCCATGGAACATATCATATCGGCGCTTCCGGCGCGAACTATATGGAAAATACGGCGCGATACCGAAAAAATACGCCGTCTCGCCACTTTCATCATCGTGCTCGATAAAAATGGGGTTATCAAAGAAACCATTCGGAACAGTTCATGCGACAGTCGTCCCGTACAGCCGATCATCGCCGTTCTCGCTCCCACCAGGATTGGCGAGGAATACCTCTCGGAAACCCTCGTCTTTGAGATGACATGGGGACGAGCGGTGCCATACCACAGAATCGAGGAAAATTTAGGCGGAGATACGGTATGGATACCGATCACAAAGAGACTCCGTGTCCGGATGATTACGGAAGAGGAGCTTCGGATCGTATGGACGCATCTCGAACAAGGCATCCTTTCCATACTCAAGGAGCGGTTGTATTACTGGCGTTCATTAGGCGAGCTCTTTTGGCTGAGTAAAAGCAATAGATTTCACAGTGGGGTTCTTTTCCGTTGTTCATCTGAAGATACGCTCGTCTTCACTCAATTTTATCGGGAGCATCTCCGATATCGAAGAGATCACCTGCTTGATGCTTTGAGGCTGATCGCTCACTACAAAAAATCCTATTACACCGACAAACAACTCGGAAACATG
>CALMHZ010000007.1 GCA_937864125.1 uncultured bacterium | reverse complement strand
AGACTATCGAGAAATGGACAAAGCATGGTGGATTTCGATCTTTATTGAAGTGCGCCCTCTCTCAAGGTATAAAAATCACCGTTCTCTCAAAAGAAAATCATGTCTTAAAACTCGAGCACGGTGGTGAAATTATTTTTATTAAAGGCTCAAATGCACCGGTAATGAGAATTATGGGTAACTTCACCAAGAACAAGGAGCTGACAAAAATCATTCTCGACGATATCGGATTACGAACTCCTCGCGGAATCGTGGCATCCTCAATAAAAGAAATATTGAGACTGGTAAAAAAACATGAGATGCCTTTCCCCCTCATCCTAAAACCGACGCACGGCTCGCGAGCCTTAGGCGTGACCTGGGATATCCGCTCGGAACAAGATTTGCGCGACGCATTCTCCGTGTTTGAAAAAATAAGAAAAGAACATGATTTAAAAGAAAGCACCGTGCTTGTGGAAGAGATGTTCATCGGAAGAGAATACCGGGTGCTCGTCCTCAATGATCAAGTCATTTCATGCGTAGAGAAAATACCCGCAACCATAACGGGAGATGGAAAGCTTTCTATCAAAAAGCTCGTAGCTGAGTTCAACAAAAGTCGTCTTCCTGGCTTCAAAATTCGCCTGGATACGATCGCTAAGGAAACAATCAAAAACAGCGGCTTTACTCTTAACTCGGTTCTTCCCGCAAAGCATGTGCTCAAACTCAGAAATAACCTTAACATGTCGGATGGAGGGCGCTCTATCGATGTCACCTCATCAATGCATCAGTCTTTCAAGGACATCTGCATCAAATCCACAAATGTCATAGGGCTTCGATTCTCGGGGGTTGATGTAATTTCAAAAGATATTTCGAAGCAAGCAAAAAAAAGTGAGTATGTTATCCTGGAGTTGAATCCGAACCCCTACTACAACATGAACGAAAAGCCGCTCGTGGAAGGAAAGGGCATCGATGTCTCTTTCCTTCTTTTAAAGCAGATTTTTCCTCACATGCGGAAAATTTAAGCCTTGAATAAAGAGTAGTTTTGATATAGAATGGGTTCACTATACACCTGTTTCTATGAAAATCTTCTTTTTCAAACCGAAAAAAGTAGCGCCAGGCGCCAAGGCCGCCGACAAGCCGAAATCCCAACGAAGGTGGGTTTCCCTCGCGCTCAAGATTTTCGGAGCTTTGCTTATTCTCGGGGCTATTACAGGCGTATCCCTCTTCGCCTGGGTCGCGAAAGATCTCCCCTCTCCCGGCAAGGTGAACAAACGCGTCATCGCCGAATCGACGAAGATCTACGATCGCTCGGGGGAACACCTCCTCTATGAGGTTCATGGCGAGGAAAAACGCACGCTTATCCCGTTCGAGGAAATCCCTCCATCCGTACGGGCCGCCACCATCGCGCTCGAAGATCAGGATTTCTATTCCCATTACGGCATCAAGTTGACCTCGATCGCACGCGCGATCCTCAAAGATGTGCTTGAGCGGAGCGCGGCCCAGGGAGCGTCCACGATCACTCAGCAGTTCGTCAAGAATTCGCTCCTTACCAACGAAAAAACGCTTGTCAGGAAGATAAAAGAGGTCATTCTCTCCATCGAGATCGAGCAGAAATTCTCCAAAGACGAAATTCTCGCGATGTACCTCAATGAAATCCCTTACGGATCGAATGCATACGGGATAGAGGCGGCGGCCCAGACATTCTTCGGGAAGA
>CALMHZ010000006.1 GCA_937864125.1 uncultured bacterium | reverse complement strand
TGCCGTGAGCTCGGACGATGTGCTGCGCGTGGCACGCGATATTTTTCGCAACGAAAAACTGAACCTCGCTCTCATCGGACCTCAGGCGAAAGAAGCTTCTCTTAAAAAACTCCTTGTCTTATGACCCAGGAATCAATAATCGAAACCGGAACCAAGCTCATCCTCAGGGTGGCGTTTCTCGCGGGGCTTGCCTACTTTCTGTACCTCGTGCGCAACACGGTGATCCTTGTCATGCTCTCCGTGCTTACCGCGGCGGCGTTTTATCCGCTGATCGACAGACTCGACAGGTGGAGATTTTCGCGAACCGGGGCGGTGATCGCCGTGTATCTCGGGTTTCTCACGCTCATCGTGGGCACGGTGGCGATATTCATTCCGCTCTTCATCTCGGAGGTGAAGAATTTCGCCGAAGCATGGCCCGTGTATGGCAACAAGCTCTCGGGCATCCTCTCTGGACTCGAGCATTACTTCGGATCATTCGGTATAGAATTCAATCGCGAGCAGCTCTTTACGGAAATAGAGGCGGGGCTGTCGCAGGCCGCGAGCAATATCGTCTCGACCACCGTCGATATTTTTTCGGGACTGATCCATTTTTTCGGATATTTTTTCCTCGCGATGTATCTCTCCTTGGAGGAGAACGGTATTGAGAAGTTCTTTCTCGCCCTCACGCCGGATCAGTATCACGCGCGGGCTTCGGAATTCGCCGTGCGCATCCGGACCCGGGTGTCGAAATGGCTCGGCGCGCAGTTGCTTCTCATGTTCATCGTCTTCATCATCTACTATATCGGGCTTTCGATCTTCGGCGTCCCGTATGCGCTCGCCATAGCACTCTTCGGCGGCTTGGTCGAAATCATCCCCTATATCGGCCCCATATTGGCGGCGATTCCCGCGGTGTTGCTCGGACTCCTCGAGGCTCCTGCGATCGGACTTTCCTTGCTCGTCTACTATGTGATCGCCCATCAGCTCGAAAGCCATATCATCGCGCCGCAGGTGATGAAACATTCGGCGGGATTGAGCCCCGTAGTGCTCATCGTCTCGGTCCTTATCGGACTTGAGCTCGGAGGAGTCGTGGGAGTGCTTCTTGCGGTGCCCATATCCATGATTGCGGGAGTGTTCGTAGAGGACTTTTTGGAAAAACAGCAGACGAATAAATAGCCCATACCTTTTCTATGACGGAGCAATCGACAACGGGGCGGCTTTTCATGGTCGCAACCCCGATCGGGAACCTTGAAGACATGACGCTCCGGGCGTTGCGGATCATCCGCGAATGCGATGCGGTATTGGCCGAGGACACGCGCGTTTCAGGGCGACTGCTTCGGCATTACGAAATTTCAAAACCCGTCCTCTCCTGCCACGAGCATACGGAGGAGAAAAAACTTTTTCGGTTGGTGGAGGAAATGCGGGCAGGCAAAGTGTTCGCCTATGTGACGGATGCCGGAACCCCGGGGCTCTCCGATCCGGGGAACAAACTCGTGTCAATGGCGGTCGAAGCCGGAATTCCGGTATCTCCGATTCCTGGAGCCTCGGCCCTCGGTGCCATCATCTCTGTCGCGGGTATCGATATGCGGGAGTTCGTATTCTTGGGGTTTCCGCCGCACAAGAAAGGCCGGGAGACCTTTTTCAAAGGGGCGGCCGCCTCGAAGTATCCGGTCGTCTATTATGAGTCGCCTCACCGCGTGATGAAGAACCTGCGCTTGTTGGGGGAAATTGCTCCCGAAAAGCGGATCATCGTCGGGCGCGAGCTCACCAAGATGTTCGAGGAAATCGTGCGAGGCTCGGTCGGCGAGGCATCGGCTTATTTCGAAGCGAATCCGGGAAAAGTGAAGGGTGAATTTGTCGTCATCGCGTATTCGGCATAAAATGAAAAAGCTCAGGCAGCGTTGCTGTCGAGCTTAGGGTTTCGGGGTATCCGGCTAGCGGATCATGATTATCGGCACGGGGGCATCCAAAGAAAAAAGTCCTGCCGTCATGAGATAGAAAAGCGCCGCCCCTATCACTCCGCCGACGATTATTTTCCACAAAGCGGGCATTTTCTCTCTCTCGAGCTCGCGGACGGTCTGACCAAAATTTTTTCCTGTCATGTTTCTCTCCCAAAAAAACAACGATAAAAGAACCATACAACCGAGATAGTATACTCCGTAAAAACCGTTTTGTCAAGATTCTATGAAAGAAATAACTGAAAACAAGCCTTTTTACATAACTACGACCCTTCCCTATGTGAATGGACGGCCGCACCTTGGCTTCGCTTTGGAAGCGGTACAAGCGGATGTATTGGCGCGCCTTGCCCGGATGCGGGGAGACGAGGTCGTCTTCAATACGGGAACGGACGAGCATGGGCAGAAGATATTCCGGAAAGCAGCCGAGGAAGGCATTACTCCGCAAGAATATTGCGATCGGATGTCCGGACACTTCCGCGCTCTTAAAGAGGCTTTGAATGTAAGCTATACGCACTTCATCCGGACGACGGATGAGACTCATGTGAAGGCAGCTCAGGAATTTTGGCGACGCTGCGAGGCGAACGGGGACATCTACAAGAAGCATTATGAGACCAAGTATTGCGTGGGGTGCGAGCTTGAGAAAACCGATTCCGACCTGGATCATGGAAAGTGTCCGGAGCATCCGAATATGGATATCGAGCGGGTCGAGGAAGAGAATTATTTTTTCCGATTTTCTCGCTATCAGGAAAAATTGTTGACCCTCTATGACAGCCGGCCGGATTTCGTGGTGCCGAATTATCGCCTCGCGGAAATACGGAACTTTGTCGCCTCCGGGCTGCAGGATTTCAGCATATCGCGTCTCGCTTCGAAAATGTCCTGGGGCATTCCCGTACCCGGCGACGAGGCGCATGTCATGTATGTATGGTTCGACGCGCTCGTCAATTATATTTCAACTCTGGGGTGGCCGGATGACGGGGCGACATTCGGAAGATTCTGGCCGGGTCTGCAGATCGCGGGCAAGGATAATCTCCGCCAGCAATCCGCGATGTGGACTGCGATGCTCCTGTCCGCTCGCCTTTCGCCTTCAAGGCAGATATTGATACACGGACATATCATGATCGCGGGACAGAAAATGTCCAAAAGCCTCGGCAATGTGATCTCCACGGAGGATTTCGTTGAAAGGTTCGGACAAGACGGCGCGCGGTACCTGCTTCTTTCATCCGGCAACCTTGAGCATGATCCGGATATCACGATGGAGCGGATGACGGAGAAGTACAATGCCGACCTCGCCAATGGATTGGGGAATCTCGTCTCGCGCGTCTTGAAGTTGTCGGAGAAGATAGGGAGCAAGGATCGGATAATGAGTATTCCGCAGGAGCTGCCTTCCGCGCTTGAAAAACTTCTCGACGAATATCGGTTCGCGGATGCGCTGGAGTGGGTATGGGGACTCGTGCGGGAATCGAACCGGCATATGGAGGAAGAAAAGCCTTGGGAATTGGCGAATACGGACACGGAGCGATTCGAGGGCGTGATGCATACCCTTCTCGATCGGCTCGCGCTTATCGCGTTTCTTCTCCGGATATTCCTGCCTGATACCGCTTTCCGGATCGAAGCGGCGCTCAAAGAGGGGAAAACCGATCCCTTGTTCCAGAGAATCCGGTAAAGAGGACTTCATAAGAAAGCATGGGCGTACTATGATCGATATCCACACACATCTTTATTTTCCGGACTTCGATCTTGATCGGGACGAGGCGGTCGAGCGTGCGCGCAAAGCGGGTGTTGACTTCATGGTATCCGTCGGGACATCGCCCGAGGACAACCGGAAGGCTATCGGTATCGCGGAAACCTATGCTGGTGTATATGCCTCAGTCGGTCTCCATCCCCATTTTTTCAATGAGCCTCATATCGACGCGGGAATTATTGACAAAGAAATGGCGTCCCTTCGCGCGCTCGCGGGGCACGAGAAGGTCGTGGCGATCGGGGAGTGCGGTCTGGATTATTTTTCTCACGATGAGAATGTTCCCGTAACGGCATCGCAGCGGGAATATCAGCGCGCAGGTTTTTTGGCCCAGATCGCGCTTGCGGAGGAACTCAAGCTCCCCCTTATTCTCCATACGCGTCCCGCCCGGGGTACGATGGACGCGTATGAGGAGATGGCGCGCCTCTTGGAAAATGTGCGGACCAAGGTAGTGCTCCATTGCTATCAGGGGGACGCGGAAATGACAAAGAAATTTCTTAAGCTCCCCCATGTTTTCTTTTCTTTCACCGCGACGATCACCTATCCGCTCAAGCGGATGATTGAGGGCACCAAGGACGATCCCCAAGAAAGCATCCGTCTCATACCGATTGGGAGAATGTTTGTCGAGACGGATTGCCCGTTTCTGCCGCCGCAGGAACATCGCGGGGAACGCAATGAGCCCGCGTTCATTGCCGCGACCGCCGAAGCGATAGCGCGCACGCAGGGTATTTCCTTGGAGGCGCTCGATCCGGCTTTTATGAAAAACACCCTTCTCGTGTTCGGAAAACAATGATAGGATGAAAAGGAGGTATGGTGGGATAATTCATTGTGCATCTATATATGGGATTTTTTAGATTCGGGGAAAAGCCGGCAGAGGTGGGGCAGGGAGCGGGAAGAAGCGAAGGTGCTGTATATCGCGGGGAAGTTTCGCCGATTAGCGGCGCCGATCCAAGCCAACCTATAGAATTCTCTCTCAGCGAAAAGGAAATGCGCGCCGCGCAAGAAGGGAGATTGGAAACGAAAGGCATGGGAGAGGCGAGCATTCCGCCCGAGGATGTCACGACGGCGAGAGAGCACCTTTTCGGCGAGAATGTCGTGCCGCAAGGAGAGTCGACGATTCCTTCTCTTGGGGACATGAAAGTGTCCGAAGCCGCGCATGGGGCCGAGAGTAACCTCGTCGCTCCCGGCAGTCAGGGCAACGGCGAAAATCATATCTCATACAGCTCCTCCGAGGTCAAAGCGGATGGCGAAGAAGGGCCTGACGATGAGCCGAAAATGCCGTCGGTGCTCGGAGGATTCTAGCAGATTTTCGTTTGACAGGGACCTCTTTTCGGCATAGGATATAAGGCGATGCGTGAAGCGTCGCCTTTCGTTTCTTTTTTTTGAAAATGGACATTTCAATAGCGGCAGAAAAATTGTTTTCCCTGTTCGGATTCCCGGTGACGAATGCATTTTTTTGGACGATCGCGGTGAGTTTGACGCTTTCTCTCATAGCTCTTTTTTCCCGATCGAAATTCCAGGATATACCGAGAGGATTTCAGAATATCGTGGAGGCCGTATTCGAGAGCCTGCTTGCCTTGGTCGATAGCGTCATGAAAGATCGCGTGCAGACGGCAAGATTTTTTCCGCTCATCGCGACGCTTTTTTTGTTCGTCCTTTTTTCGAACTGGCTCGGATTGCTTCCAGGCATGGGGACGATCGGCATGAAAGCGGATCATGGAGGCGAGGCGACACTCATTCCTTTTCTTCGCAGCGGCTCGGCCGACCTCAATACCACGATCGCGTTGTCGCTCATCGTCGTTTTCACCATACAGGCGGCAGGCATCATCGCTCTCGGACTGCGGGGATACGCGAAGAAGTTTTTCATCAGTCCTTTCCATAAGCCGTATGTGATCGGCACATTCGTGGGCCTCCTCGAACTCCTCGGGGAAGCGACGAAAATCCTCTCCTTTTCATTCCGGTTATTCGGAAATATCTTCGCCGGAGAAGTACTGCTTACGGTCATGCTTCACCTGGTACCGTATGTCCTTCCGTTGCCCTTTCTTCTGTTTGAAATATTCGTGGGCTTTATCCAGGCGTTCGTTTTTGCTATGCTGACACTGGTGTTCCTCAAAATGGCGATGCTTCCGCATGAGGAGCACGCGAGTTAGGATATTTCGAATTTCGAATCGTGCGTTTCGGTCGAAGCGCGTGATTCGAAGTTTGTAATCAACTGAGTGAAGAACAATCTTATGGAAGAAGTGAACGCAGTACTTGGAAATGCCGAGGGCATGAAGTTTCTCGGGAGCGCTCTCGCCATCGGCCTCGGAGCCATCGGCCCCGGCATCGGCATCGGCATATTGGTTTCGAAGGCGATAGAGGCTATCGGCCGGAATCCTGAAGCGCAGCCGAAGATACAGACAGTCATGTTTCTCGGCATCGCGTTTACGGAAGCTATCGCGATCTACGCGCTGGTCATCTCGCTCATGATTTTTTTCAAGTAACGTATGGAAGCGCTGCACAACCTCGGCATCGACGGGAAGCTTCTTCTGGCGCAGGTGATAAATTTTTTGATCCTCCTCTTTGTCCTGCGCCGATTCGCGTATCGTCCGATCCTTGCTTTTCTCGAAAGCCGTACGGCAAGAATAGAGCAGGGTATCAAGGACGCGGATTTGGCTCGTGAGAAACTCCTTGAAATTGAAAAAAAGGAGCAGGCAACGCTTGTGTCGGCGCAGAAAGAAGCTCGGGATATAATCACCCGGGCCGAGGAGGCGGCGAAGAAGCGAAGCGAGGCCCATGAAAAATCGGCATCCGAGAAGGCGAAAAAATTTCTCGAGGATGCGCGGGCAGAGATCGAGGAGGAGAAGCGGAAATCCCTCTCGGAGATACAGAATGAAGTGGCGTCCTTGATAGCGCTTTCGACCGAGAAAGTGCTGCGGGAAAAAGCGGATTCCGAAAAGGGTCCTGCGACCCGTTTCCTTGATTGATACTCTCATCGATATCCTATGCGACTTACTCTCTCACAATATGCCGATATACTTCTTTCGCTGTCGACGGACACTCGAAAAGTGCCGAAGACCGCGGATGCGTTCCTTGCCTTTGTCCGATCGAATAGGGCTATGAAAAAAATGCCGGCCATCCTTGAGACATTCGAACGGATGGAGGAAAAAAGGGCGGGGAAGATGACGCTGAGAGTGGAGACCGCGAGCACTCCGACAAGCGACGAGAAACGCTCCATCGAGGAGTGCGCGGGCAAGTGGTTTCCGGGGATGACTCTATCCTTTCAGTATGCGGTCAATCGCGCTCTTTTGGGAGGAGTGCGTCTCCTGTCGGAAGATACGATGATCGACGCGAGCGTCCGAAGACGGCTCCGAAAACTCGAGACGGCGCTCCGGGCGTAGGCAGCGGCCATCACGGAAAGAATGTTTCCTTGATGCGCGTTGCTTGATCCATTTATAAAATAGTACTTGAGTCGTATGTCGAACCTCCTTATAGAAGAATTGAAGAAACGAATCGAGAGCTTTGAGACGGGAGTGGCCCGCGAGGCGATCGGGCGCGTGATAGAAGTCGGGGACGGCGTGGCGCGCGTTTCCGGTTTATCCGAAGTGATGTCCTCGGAAATGGTGACCTTTGAGAACGGGGTGGTCGGAGTCGCGCAAAATCTCGAAGAAGGGGAAGTCGGAATCATGCTCCTCGGTGATGCCGGCGATATGAAAGAAGGCATGATCGCGACCGCTACGGGGAAAATTCTTTCCGTTCCGGTAGG
>CALMHZ010000005.1 GCA_937864125.1 uncultured bacterium | reverse complement strand
GATATTCTTGATCACGCTTTCCGGCACTGCCAAGCAAGAGACGGTGTATGTGCGGGCAAGCTACAGTGGGGAAGACAAAAAAACGGGATCGTTCGGTTTGGATCAATTATCAGTACGGGCTCAGTTGTTGCGGAAATAACTCATAGAAGCTCATTCGGCATGATCACTGTATTTAAGTACTTACAAGATCAGAAATGGTTTTTTCTGGGATTTTTGATTCTCGGATGGATCATCGCCATCAATAATTTTCCCACGGGATATATCGTATTGGGTGGAGATGTTCTGCAGCCTATCAACCTGAAAGAACAGTATGCGAATTTTCATTATAGCTGGTTTTCCGGTCGTGTTTCATTGTTCTATGGATTGTTTTATATCCTTGATGTCATAGGGGTGACGAGCACGGCTCAACTATCTTGGTATTTGGGAATCTTTCTTTTCGGTTCGTATCTTTCTTTTTGGATATTTTCTCGTCTGATAGTTCCGCAGATGCCGCGATGGATCACCCTTGTTATTTCGTTGTTCTATGCGACCAATGTCTATACGCTCTATATCTTTACCGCAACATGGGGGTTTACCAGCTATCAAATCCTTTATGTGTTCATTCCGGCGTTGACGGGGTTTTATATGAAAGCTTTTGAGACACGGAAATGGAGTTTTGTCATGCTTTTTTTGTTGGTGGTTTCACTGGCTTCAATGAGCTTCAGCAATCCTGCATTTGCGGTGTCACTCGGCATATACTTTCTCCTCCTTACGATAGCGCTGTTCGTTTTCCGATTCACTCCTCTTAATCTGGATGCGGCGAAGAGACTGGTTGTTTTGATAGTCGGATCTTTTTTATTCAATGCGTACTGGATGCTTCCCCTAGCGCCACAGATACGCGGGGGAGTGGAGGCGATAAGTACCTCGAGCGATATTGTCCTTTCGCAGTCTCTTGCCAAGACATCCAATGCCATTTTCGATACGCTTCGTCTTTTGCCGACGCATGAGCAGAAAATATACTATCCGTATAATTTCCCGTATCCGAAGATAGCTTGGCTCGAGCCATTTCTTGTAGTGCTGACATTCATCCCGTTTTTCATGGTTTTGATCGGTATGATTCATGGGAAATCCGGAAATCAAAAATCACGGCTGTTGATTTTTTTCACCCTGTTCGTGGTATTTATCGCTTTGGTCGCGCGCGTCCGGTATCCATTTGATACATTCAATGCGGTATTGTTTCAATTGCCCGGGCTTAACGCCTTGCGCGGATGGGATAAGCTTGCCATCTATATGCCCTTTCTTTTGACCGCGCTTCTTATGGCGGTTTTTTCGATAATCTATGAAAAAAAGTATTTTCGAGGGATATTGGCTGGTTTCATCGGAGTGTCTTTACTCCTGGCTCTGCCATTTTATGCCGGAGGTATACAGACGGAACTAAGCTATATCCTGTCCGGAAACAAGAAAAAAGATTTCAACACGGCGAATTACAGCGCGCTTGTGAAAATTCCAGATCCATATTATGCGGTCGCGGATATTTTCAAGGAAAACCCGAATGATAATAAAATAGCGATGCTTCCGTTTTCGCCGGGATCAAGCGTGGGGAGAGTGAATCTGCCCAAGTGGAAGGTGAATGGTCCGCATCCGGCGTATGCCCTCTATTCCAAGCAGTATGTCGAATTGAATGGCGTGTATATACCCGATTGGATGTTTGCCAAGGAATTTGAGAGAAAGGAATATGATCCAAAGTGGATAATGGATCTGTACGGGCTTTTGGGCGTAGAGTATATTTTCTTTCACAAGGACGCGAAAGCCTCCGCCATAGAGAAGTTCGAACCTATGAGGAAATATCTTGAAGATCAAGGATCCATCAATAAGCTG
>CALMHZ010000004.1 GCA_937864125.1 uncultured bacterium | reverse complement strand
GAGGGGGAGGGGGGGGGGGGGGTGGGGGGAGGGGGGGGGGGGGAGGGGGGGGGAGGGGGGGGGGGGGGTGGGGGGGGGGGGGGGGCGGGGGTTGGTGGTGTGGGGGGGAAGGGGGGTCACTTCCAGGGCATCCTTTCCGGCGGCGGGACGCTTACCGCTGAGCAGAAGATGGAGCGGGAGGAACTGAAGAGAGCTCGGACAGCAGCGCAGCAGGCGCATCTTTATTCGACTGGAGAATTCCACTCTACGGTCACGACGGACGACCAGAGGAAGGAAATTCTCAAGAGGGCGGATCATGAGACGCTTGCCAAGATGGCGGACAATAATCCTGCACAATTCGCAAGCAGTGCCGTACTTTTGTCTCAAGCGGTTGGAGCCGGGAAAACAGCCTCTATTCTTGGAAAGATGTATGAAGAGGGAGGAAAGGATATACAAGGAGCTGTCGATAGTATAAAGACGAGTGCTAATGCTATGGGCCCAATGATTCCTGGATCTCAACAGGATATAGTACAAAAAGCCGCAGAAAATGCGGTGAAGCGCATGCAGCAGGATTATCGGTTCAGCGGAGTTAATTTCGCATAAACAAAGTCTATGGCAGAGACTCTTATCGAAAAAGCACGGCAGCTCCCAGCGGACTTGAAGGCTCTCTTCTTCGGCGATGAGCCCATGCTTGCGGGTGAGGAGGCAGCTTTGCTCTATGGTATCCCTGAAGAAAAAATTTCGGCGGTGACCCTTCCGCTTGGGACGATCATCGTCGGCGATATGAAACTTGGCGAGTATCCCGCGGACATCGCGGCAAAGGCCGGGGTCGATGAGGCGACCGCCTCTGGCATCGCCTACGAAGTGAACAAGCGGATCTTTTTGAAATTTCCAGGACAGTTCAAGGATGCGGAAGGGTTGCAGCGGGACTGGGAGATGAAAAAGAAACCTCCGGTCATGAGCGAGGGAGAGGCGAAGAAGAAATTGCTCGAGCTCGAGCCTTGGCTTTTGGAAAAAAACGAGGAAGCAATTTCGCAGGAAAAAGAAATCGCGGCATCTCAAGAGAAGCTTCCGCTCCTTGCGGCTCTCGGGAAATACAGGGGGCTATCGGAACAGGTCATCACTCAGGAAAAAATCCGCATCAAAGGGCAGCCCGAGCCCGTCCGTCCGACCCTGGTCAACTGGCTGCGCGCCTATCGCGACGAGCTCGGTATCGGGTACCATGATCCGGTGCTTCGTGCGAAGTTCCTCTTCAATTCCCAGAATGTAAAAAAACTTTCTTCCGATGAGCGCGAAAGGCTCAACCTCATCCTCCGTTCCGTCGAGGACAATGTGCCGGTCGATATCGATACCCGGAAAATGGAAATCGTGTTCCCCTCGTTTTCCATAGGGCAAAGAGAACAAAAAGAGCGCAAAGAGCCAAGCCCGTCTTTTTCAAAGCCCCCGCTTCTCCAGCCTCAGGCCCCTCAGCCGAAGCCTCTTTCGACAAGCCCTGAGAAGCCGAAATCACTGCTTGAAACTTTCCGGTCGGCGCCTGTCCCACCCCCGACGCCCCGCGCAATGGAACCTCCTTTGGCGCCGAAGCGCAAGGATACGCAGGCATCATCCACAGTGCCCGCGCCTCAATCCATATCGGCTTTTCCGCAGCCGAAATCAAGCGAAGTGACGCCGGAACAAGAGGCAGGATTTCGGGTGGGGAAGGGCATGCATTTCATGAGCCTCGAGCAGAAGGCTGTCCCTCCGAAGCCCGAGCAAAGTCATGACGCGGTCTCCGCGCCTCCTCTCGCCCCTCCTGCCAAAGCATTTTCATTCTCGTCCAAGCATACTTTTCAGGCAGAGCATGGGAACGGCGAGAAGTTCTCTATCAACAAGGCCGCGGGAACCGCTCTGCCATCGGGCGTATCGTTTACCGAACCCTCAAAAAGCGCCTCGCCTCAGCTCCCGCCGACCGCCGCGCCGTCGCCTGAAAAATCCATGAATCCTTTTCAGATACGCCCGGTAAGCCTTCATGGGAAAAGCGGGGAGGAAGATATGGGAAGAATCGTCGATCTGCGGAATAATTAATCCATTTTGTATTTTATTTCGTCATCTCTTTTGTCTATGATGTTCAATGTCCCGCAATTTATCGATGTCGAAGACAAGATAGCAGGCCCCCTTACCGCCAAGCAGCTCATGTGGATGCTCGGCATGGGCGCCGCCCTTTTGACCATCTTTTTCGCTTTCGATGGCGCGATCATGGTCATTGTCGCCGTGCCCGTGGCGCTCTTGTTCCTCGCGCTTGCGTTTTATCGCCCCAACGGGCAGCCCCTTATCAAATATTTCGCCGCCGCCTTCCTGTTCCTGTTCCGTCCGAAGCTCATGATGTGGGACAGGCCGGTCGGCGGCATCCTCAAGAAGCGGGTGGAGAAGAAGCAAGAAGAAGTCGTGTCGGCTCCTCATAAGGCGCCGAGCATGGAAGAAATTCATCGGGTCGCGGGGATGGTCGACGGCAGGCGCTAATCATCCGTCGCGGAGTGTGATACTATAAGGGAGTCATGAGCTTGAGTTTTTTTTAATATTACCGCCGTGGAGTTTCTCAATAAAAACAAAAAGGTATCGTCCGGAGCATCAAGCACGCAAAAGTATGTCGATGTCGAAGAGGTGCGCGACGGCATCATCGTGCTCAAAAGCTCCGGGTTGCGGACGATCCTCCTTGCCTCATCGGTGAATTTCGATTTGAAATCAAGCGAGGAGCAAGATGCCATCATCGCCCAGTATCAGAATTTTCTCAATTCCTTGGACTTTCCGGTGCAGATAATCGTTCATTCGCGCCGTTTTCGCATCGAACCATATCTTGAAAAGCTGCAGGAACAGGAAAAAAAACAGGAGAACGAGCTGCTTCGATTTCAGATTTCCGAATACCGGAATTTCGTAAAGAACCTGACCGAAGTTTCCAACATCATGTCGAAGTTCTTCTATGTCATCGTTCCGTTTTCGCCATCCGAGACCCAGGCGGGCGGAATCATGGGGAAACTCGGTTCCATTTTCAACCCGAAGCAGCACATGTCCGGTCGCGGCGAGCTCTTCGAGACCTACAAAAGCCAGCTCTTGCAGCGCGCGCAGCAGGTGTCGGCCGCGTTGTCGGGCACGGGAGTGCGGACTACCATGCTCAACACGGAAGAGATTATCGAGCTGCTGTACAATACCTACAATCCGTCGCTCTTTACGACCACCGTCGTGCGCAATGTGAACGAGATGGAAATACATAATCGCTGATCGTTATGTCGGATCCTATCACTTTCAAGGAAGATTTGAATAAAAAAAAGTCTTTTTTCGGCTGGCTTGGTTTCGGCAAGAAGAACAAAACCGATGTCGTATCGGCTCCGCTCGTGGGGTCGAGCCATCCTTCCGCCGCCCCTTCGCCGTTTGCGCCGGAAACGGGAAGCTTTCCTTTCCAGAATTATCAAAATATGCCCCCTTCCATGGCCAAGCCCGTATATGCCCCGCAGGAATTTCCGAACGAACAGAGGGCTTCGACGCCGTCTTTTACCGACCCTGCTTCGCATACGGCCGCGCTTTTAGGTATCGAGGCCAGCGACGCGCCGCTCCCGCAGCCTTCCTTTTCACGGCCGATACCCGCGCCGCCTTTTCAAGCCCCGGAAAAAGAAGTGGCGTACAACATGCCCCCGCTCTCCCAACCCGAAGCCGTCTCTTCGTCAGCATCGCCCGCAGCTCCTTCTCCCGCCCCTTTTTCTCGCCCAGATTTTCCTGCGGCGCCCGCCCGCGTCATGCCCCCTCTCCCGGAGGCGCCTGAAGCTCCTGTGCCTGCCCCCGAGGCTCCTTCTCCTTTGCCTTCACCCGAAATACCCTCGCAACCTTTGGTTATGCCGGCTCCAGCCATGGCGACTCCTCCTTCGGAGCCCGTTCAACCGGTCGTCGAAGAAAATGTAGCCCCCATTGAAACATTCGAGCCCATCATGCCCGCCATGTTTCGATCAGGCTCCCAGGTGGCATCGGTACCCGTTGAAGAAAAGGAAACAAGGGGGTACCAGTCCTTTTCTTTCGATCCGCAGGATGTGACCCGCGCCGCGTCCTTCGGCCCATCTCCGGATATCGCCTCTCGACCGAATCAGTTTTCGCTCTCGAGCTCTTCGGAGAGCGAGGCTGTGTACGAGAAGGGTATCGCGACTCTCCGCGACTTGATCGCACCTCCGGCCATCCGCCTCACTCCCACTTCGATACAGATAGGGGAAGTCGCGGCACGTACGCATTTTATCGTGGCGTATCCGAAGTATCTCGGAACCAACTGGTTTTCTCCTATCGTGAACATGGATACGCCCATGGACATAGCGTTTTTCATCCATCCGATCGATACGCGGGATATCGTCAAGGATTTGCGCAAGGCGGCGACCCAGGTCCAGTCACAGATCAACATCGAGGCGCAGGACGGGAAAATCCGCGACCCCGTACTTGAATCCGCGATGCAGAATATCGAGGAACTGCGCGACAAGCTCCAGCAAGGGACGGAAAAGTTCTTCCGCTTCGGGCTCTATATGACCATGTATGCCGCTGATGACAGCGCGCTCAACGAGCTTTCGAAGACCATAGAATCGATACTCGAAGCGCAGCTCGTGTTCACCAAGCCCGCGGTGCTGCGCATGGACCAGGGATTCATCGCGACGCGGCCCTTGGCCATGGATGCGCTTGATATCGCGAACAACCTCAATACCTCGCCGCTTTCGACCACTTTCCCGTTCGTTTCCTCCGACCTCTCTTCGGATGACGGGGTGCTCTATGGAATCAATCGGCACAATAACTCCCTCGTGCTTTTCGATCGCTTCAAGATGGAGAACGCCAACATGGTGGTGTTCGCGAAGTCCGGAGCCGGAAAAAGCTACACGATCAAGCTCGAGGTCCTCCGCTCCATGATGTTCGGCACCATGGTCATCATCATCGATCCGGAAAACGAGTACAAGCACCTCTGCGAGACCGTCGGCGGAACCTTCATGAGCATCTCGCTCAATTCCGAAGCGCACTTGAACCCCTTCGATCTCCCGCGGGTTTCCAAAGAAGAGGCGGATGAAGAGGGCGTGCTCCGGAGTCATATCGCCAATCTTATCGGATTGCTTCATCTTATGCTCGGATCGGTCACTCCCGAAGAAGACTCGATCCTCGACCGGGCCATCCGCGAGACCTATGCGATCCGCGACATCACCGAAATGACGAATTATTCCACGCTTACGGCCACTTCGTATCCGACGATGCAGGATCTCTATGAGGTGTTGCGGAATCTCGAGGGAGCCGAATCGTTGGCATCGCGCCTCGAGCGGTACACCGAAGGCGTGTTCGGGGGATTCCTCAACCATCAGACGAACATCTCCATGGACAAGCAGCTTATCGTGTTCAACATCCGCGATCTCGAGAACGAACTGCGTCCGATCGCCATGTATATCGTGCTTCAGTATATTTGGAACGAGATGCGAGCCACGAGGAAACAGCGCATGGTGGTGGTCGACGAGGCGTGGATCATGATGCAAAACGAAGATGCCGGAGCCTTCCTTTTCGGTATCGCCAAACGATGCCGCAAATACTACACGGGTCTTACGACGATCACCCAGGATATCGCGGACTTCATGTCGTCTCGCTATGGGAAGCCGATCGTGACCAACTCCTCGATGCAGCTTCTGCTCAAGCAATCGCCGGCGTCGGTCGATCTCATCGCCGAAACCTTTTATCTCACGGATCATGAGAAGTTCTTGCTGCTCGAATCCAGCGTCGGCGAAGGGATATTCTTCGCGGGGACCAAACATGTCGCGATCAAGGTCATCGCTTCCTACAGCGAGGACCAGATCATCACCACCGATCCTCGACAATTGGCGGAAATCGACGCCGCAAAAAAGGAATTCGATGATATGGAAGGGCAATAATACTTTTGCTTTATGAGAGAACTCTCCTATGCCGCCGCACAGGGCCGTATCCTCGAGCAGCAGCGATTCGATGAGATGCGTCGGAATCGGCCGGCATTCATTTTTTATCTTCCGGCGATCATCGCGGCCTCGCTCAAGGACCTGCTTGATCTCGTCATCGGATGGATTCCGGGGGTAGGATTCGTGCTCGCGGTCATATTTGGGACCATCATTTTCATACTGCTTTACTTCATCAAGACGAACAAGAACCTGCTTTCCGCGGGCTTGATGCTGAAAAGGGCGCTCATCATGATATTCGCCATCCTGGCGGAAAGCATCCCCTTGTTTAATTTCATTCCCATAACGACCGCGACGGTTTTTCTCATCTGGTTTCTCGACACCCACGCGAGCGACAAGCAGTTGAAAGCGCTCTCCCTCAGCCTAAGAAGACTGTAAGCGTCTTGGGTGGAAAGCTGTTAGTCAAATCCGTATATTGTGGTGTATACTGTAAAAAAGAAACATAGCGATTTTTTATGCTCAGCCTACCGCTTTCGAAAAAAAGATTTTTCTCCGATGGTCTTGTGGTTTTGCTTGCGCTTTTCGCGTACTATTTTTTCCCCATCGACGAGAAGCTCAATGTTACCGTGCAATCCCTCGTACTCGGCGTCGCTTTTTTCGTCCTCCTTCCTATCTTGTATGTAAAGATCGTGCGCAAGCAACCCCTTTCTTCTTTGGGCTTCGCGCCGAGCCGGGGGAGATTCGGATGGCTCGCGGTATCGCTCGCCGTCTTGCCTGCTTTGGCGCTTCTTTATTTTTTCGCGAGGGTCTACTCGGTGGAAGAAGGTTACTACCTGCCGTCGCTTGCGGCGAATTCATTCCCGATATTTCTCCTTTATGAGGTCCTTGTGGTCGGCGCCACCGTCTTTCTTTACGAGGTATTTTTCCGAGGAATGATCCAGACCTTTTGGCTCGGACAGCATCGCCTGTGGGCGGTGTTTTCGCAGTTCGGTATTTTCGTTATATTTCTGCTTTTCACCGACGGTATTTTCTGGCAGACGGTGCCCTTTCTCGTCGCGACCCTGGCCTCGGGTTTCGTCGTTTTTTCGACGAGATCGCTGTATTATTCGTGGGCATCGACCTGGCTCATTCTCTTTGTTGCCGATGCCTATTTTCTCATCGCGAAATAAATTATGCTTATGAAATCAATATACATGAACCGAAAAAAAATCCTCTCCTCGGTCCTCTCGATGATGGTGGTCGCACAGCTCGCGTTTCCCGCTCCTGCTGCAGCCCTTTTCGGGAAGGGACCGAAAATCCCATCTGCCAATCAGGTCGCGCAGGATTTGGAGCAGCGGTACAATATCAACAAGGAAGAGGTGCAGAACGCGGGGCAGAATTTCAATGTTTCGGACAACAAAAAAACCGCGCCCGAGGTGACTTTGTTTTTCAGTCCGACCGATCCGAAGGAAGGAGAGAAAATCATCGCGAAAGCTTTTCCCACACTGTTTTCCAATCCGAGCGACCAGCTGTATTATACTTGGTACCTGAAGCGTAAAGATTGCAATCTCGGGAGCGCCTCAGGAAAACCTGCCTACTGCAACGCCGATGGATCGGGGGGTATCACGGTCAATGACTGGAAAGTAACGGCCGCCAGAATCCTGGCCACCGACGGTGCGGACAAGGCGGGATTCAACTATGCTACCGATACGGATGCGGATGGATACAAGGCGGAGTTCGGCGGGAGCACGCAGACGAACACGACGGATGACTGGTGCTATGTCTTGGATAGGAATAACGGGGAAATGTACGAGCTGACGGCGTCTTCCTCTTCGGAGACTTTTGCGTGCGGCGCGGGGTATACTCCGGCTTGCGTCTCTGGAACGGATACGGTGGATGCAGGCACCATCAATTCTACCTTTGACCCGCTCCTCCCGACGAGCGATCCCACCTTCACTACTTCGACCGAGTACGAGGTGGTGGGGCGACCCTCCTGCAACGGTTCTACCGCTTCTTGCGGCGGCAATACGACGACCCGCTGCGTCAACCTCGCCATCGCGAATTCGAAGTTTAATCAGACGCAGTATGATACCCTGACTTATGGGCTGAGCTCCTGTACGGCGGGAAGCACCTCTCAGAAATGCGTGCACCTCTTTCCCCGGACATCCGCATCGGGGTCGCAATTCGGTGCACCTGATGGCATTTTTGACGGACCAGATGAGTTTTTCTGGGGAACGAATTCGAACGATCCCGATACGGCGGATAACGGAAACAAGGATGAAGCGAATGTGATCGGCCTCGGACAGGAGTCATTTTCGTGGAATTATCAGTCGGGGGATGAGATAGGGGTCGTCGTCGAGGGAACTTCCATCATACCGACCAAGCACGCCGATTCTTCGAATGCCATCATGTGGGCCTTCACAAAAAATGATTGTCCGGTGATAAACAAGGGAAGCTACAACAGCACTATCCGCGGATACTCGGTGAATATTCTGACGACGACGATGAGCGAGGCTGACTTTAATGCATGTTTTGAGAGCAACCTCGTCGATCCGTTGCAAGGCGGACAGGGGAAATCAAAAAAACTCGATGTTTCCGTGTCCGCGAGTCCGGAAAATCCGACCAATGATCAGACCGCTGAAAAAACGGGGGATGCCGTTTCCGCCACTGCCTCTGTCACCAATTCCTCCCGCTCCCCATCCGAACTCTCATATTCGTGGAAGGTTTTGATCAGCGATAATGCCGTGGGCGGATTTACGGATATCACCGCAGCCTTGGTGAGCGGGGGAATGCTCGCTTCTTCTTCGGGGAACGGACTTGATTCCATCGTCGTCGCGCTCAATATGGACTCCTCGTTCCTTACGCCTTACGGTCTTTCCGGAGTCGATCCCCTGTACTTGAAGATGGAGCCTACCATAAAAGAGAATTTTTCGTCCGGTGTCGAGCGCGTAGGCAAGAGCGATGTGGTGGTCCGAGTCTCCAATACCACCAAGAAGATCGTCGCGTACTCGACGACCGCCGCTCTCAACACGGTCACGGGAAAGTACCGGGTTTCCGCCGCTTCGCCCATCTGCAATGTCTTTTATCCGAATCCGACTACCGTGAGTCAGACCATGGAGAACTTGAACAAAGCGGCCTGCCGAGTCGTCAATGATGAGGTGGTCGGAGTGGAGGTCAATCCTTCAGGGCTTTCTGATTTTTCTTGGACCCTAAACGGCGTGCCGCTTCCTTGCACGAGCGATGTCTCTCCTGATGCCGCGTGTGCCGCGGGCAATCGGGCGTTTTTCGCGGTCGCCGGAGAAAAGGGCGAAACCTATACGCTCCAGGTGAAGGCGACGAGCACCTTGACCGGGAAATCCGTGACGCTTGCCCGGACCTTCCAGGTCGTAGAGCCGGAGCTCATGCTCGAGGTGACTGACCCGACCGTTATCTGGCCGAAGTTCATCGGCGACTATACCGCGCTTGATGGTAATGTTTTTGCGGATTACAGCTCGACGGTTTTTGAAAAGTACAGCGCCGATCCGATCAAGCTTAAGGCGGTGTTTCTTCCCTCGTTCGTGTCGTCCCTTTCGACGAGAAATTGGACGATAGACGGGGTAAGTGTCACCGAGTCCGCGCCTTTCGAGATCGACTATGCCCCAGCGACGCTGAAGACCCCGGGAGATGTGTATAATACCTCCATTTCCGCCACGCTCCTTCAAAATAATGACAAGCGATTCGCTTTGCGGGATATATGGGGCATAGACGGACTTGCCTCGGCTGAGACGGTGATCGAAAAAACGATACAGGTATCGGTGATCGATACGGAGACCCTCGCGACCTCGACGCCAAAGAAATTCTTCGCCGCGGTGTCGAGTTACCTGCCGGCATCGGTCCTCTTTTCCTTCAAGCTCATGGCGACCATGGCCGTTCTGCTTTTTACCGTGGGGTTTGTCTTCTCCCTCGTTCCGGAAGCGGCTCCGGCCGCGCCGCGCCGTCGTGGAAACCGGATAGAGTAACAGGCTCGGCTCTTTCCGAATAAAAATGACCATCCCGGAACATATCCGAGCGGTCATTTTTTGATGCCGCGGAAAGGAAAGAATTGCCAATCCGAGAGCAGCTTGGCTTGAGCGGAAATAGTACCCACGCATTGTGCCGACGGAGAGAATCGAACTCTCATGCTCTTGCGAGCGCAGCGCCCTAAACGCTGTGTGTCTACCAATTCCACCACATCGGCTTCTTCCCCGCAGTCTGTTTTTATTTCGTGACTTCGCCTCCTATGATCGGGATGAGACGAGCGGCTTCTTCCTTGACCGCTCCCTCGTCTTCGTATTCACCGTGGTGTCGTGTCGATTCGCCATAGGTTTCCCGCTTCTGATCCAGATGGAAATTGACGAGAAGATCGCCCTCATGCGTTTTCACATAGGCATGAAATCG
>CALMHZ010000003.1 GCA_937864125.1 uncultured bacterium | reverse complement strand
ATAGATGGAACACTATGTCAAAGGGCGAGGTTGGCGTCCGGGTGAATGGAGAGAGCCGATTTTTTTGAATTCTCCCGTCCTTTTTCGGTCATGCCAGCGTAACGAAAAAGGGCGGCCGATCCGATCATCGCCGCGTTGTCGAGGGAGTATTGGAATTCCGGCATGATAAATCTCGTGTGGGGGAATTGATCCGCGATAAGCGAGTCCATGCGCTCGCGGAGGCGGACATTCGCCGAGACGCCACCTGCGATGATGACGGTTTTTGGGGCATAGGCTTCGATCGCCTTGCCGGTCTTCGCGAGGAGCACATCGACGACGGCTTCTTGGAATTCGTGCGAGACGGCGTCGATGAATGATTCGTTCTTTTGCAGGTCGGGAGTGGCTTTTGAAAGGTAAAGAACGGCGGTCTTGAGTCCGGAGAAAGAAAAATCGAAGTCAGGGGAATCGATCATCGGGCGGGGAAGGACATACGAAGGGAGCTTATCGGTGTTCCGCGTGTGGTTTTCCGCGCGCTTCGCGATAGCCGGACCGCCGGGATAGGGGAGCCCGAGGATGCGGGCCACTTTGTCGAAGGCCTCTCCTGCGGCGTCATCGCGCGTTTCTCCGAGTATCTCATAGGTGAAATGATCCTTCATGAGGAGAAGCTGCGTATGTCCGCCGGATACGACGAGGGCGAGCAAAGGAAAGGCATGTATGGGATCGAGCGGTTTGCCGATAAAGTTAGCGTAGATGTGTCCCTCGATATGATGTATTCCCAAGAGAGGCTTCTTCCAGATGGCGGCGAGCATCTTGGCCGCGGACACGCCGATGAGGAGCGCCGGGATGAGCCCCGGTCCTTGCGTTACCGCGATAGCGTCGATGGTATCTTTGGTGATTTGCGCCCGCGCCAGGGTTTCTTCGATGACAGGAATGATGTGCGCCACATGTTCGCGTGCCGCAAGGTTCGGGACGACGCCTCCGTATTTCGCGTGGAGCTCGACTTGCGAGGACACCACCGAAGAAAGCACCGACACCGTGCCCCCTTCGAGGCGAACTATCGCGGCCGCCGTTTCATCGCAGGTGGATTCGATGGCAAGCATCAAGTCGCGGGGCATGTGAGCGCTCAAGACAAAAGAAGCCCAGGCATGGCGATGCCTGGGCTTCTGAGGATTCCACCGACAGAAACATTACAGCGCGAGCACGCGGCCACTCAGGTCGATCAGAATCTTCCCGAACACCCACTCGATATCGTCTCGCAGGATGTCCCGGGGCAGTGCGGCGGCGTCTTTCTTAGGTTCCGCT
>CALMHZ010000002.1 GCA_937864125.1 uncultured bacterium | reverse complement strand
GCTTCTTTGGCAGCGATGCTGGCAAACAAGGATTTTGCCCTCATAAATGTGCATATCCCGTATGATGGCGAGCTCGCAAAAACCGATGCCTTCATCCCCTATGATGCCATCGGTCAGAATCTGGACAAGCTTCCGAGTGACAAAAATGCCAAAATCGTGCTTTACTGTCGAAGTGGAAGCATGAGCGTGTCTGCCGCCAAAGAACTTGTCGCGCTCGGATATACGAATGTATATAATCTCGACGGCGGGATGAACGAGTGGAAAAAGCAAGGGAATGAAGTCCTAAGGAAGTGACACGCGGCAAGGCCTTTCGGAAAATAATAAGCAATCATCATGAACACTATGGATACGACAACCGAAAATCTCGAAGAGAAAAAGCAGGCGACGAAGCGTGCCGCTTGGAAACCCGGGAAACCGAAACCGCTTTTCATCGCTATCGCGATCGCGGCGATTCTCATTCTCGCAGCACTCTTTTTTTCCAAAGGCCTGCTCGTGGCGGCGACCGTCAATGGCACGCCCATAAGCCGCCTCGCGGTCATACGGGAACTCGAAAAGCAAGGAGGCAAGCAGACGCTCGAAGCGCTGATCGATAAGCGTCTTATAGAATCCGAGCTTGATCGAAACAACATCCAAGTGACAGACGAAGAAGTGGAGAAGGAAATCAAGAAAATCGAGGCGCAGCTTGCGGGAGGCGAAAGCGGAAGCCTCGATGAGGTTCTTGCCGCGCAAGGCATGACCCGGGAACGGTTACGAGAGGAAATCAAAATCCAGAAAAGATTGGAAAAGGCGCTCGGAGACAAACTTGTCGCGACCGACGAAGAGATAAGCACCTACATCAAGAACGCGCAGCTCACTCCTCCGAAAGATATGCCGGAGGAAGAGTTCAGGAAGCAAGTCGGCGAAGACCTCAGGCAGCAGAAGTTTCAGAAAGAAGCCCAGGCCTGGGTGGCGAATCTCAACAAAACCGCCGCTATAAAATATTATGTCAATTATGAAGGAAGCGGGATATAGCTCTCGCCGATCTCCAAAAACCTCTCTGAAAATCAGAGAGGTTTTTTTGATCGATCACGAAAATACCATTCATAGATTTCCTTGGTGACAGGTACTGCGTTGTAAGTATCCTCTTCCTGATTTTCCACAAGCACGACCATGGCAAGCTCCGGCACCTCGTAGGGTGCGAAAGAAGCGAACCATCCGTGAGTCTTTTTCCCCGTCCCGAATTGGGCCGTACCGGTCTTCCCCGCGATTGCGACCGGGAGGCCGGAGAGGGACATGGCCGTCCCTTCGGTCACCGTCTCCCGCATCCCCTCTCGTATGATTTTCAAAATCCGATCATCGATACCGACCGACCGCGACACCTCAGGCTCTCGAGCAGTCATGTTGCCGCTTGCGCTGCGGATTTGAGACACGAGTCGAGGCCGGTACATCGTACCGCCATTCGCGATGGCCGCGACCATATTGGCGATTTGAATGGGGGTCGCCGTAATGAACCCCTGTCCGATAGACGCGTGGTAGTCATCTCCTATATACCAGCGCTCACCAAGTTTTTCTTTTTTCCATTCGGGCGATGGCAAAAACCCGTTTCCTTCGCCGGGGATATCGATTCCGGTGGGCGCGCCGTAGCCGAACCGCTCGGCATACGCCTTCATCCGGGTCATGCCGAGCCCCGTGATGCCGCCGTATCCTCCGCCGAGCGAATAAAAATACACATCGCTTGAGACCGCGATGGCCCGTCTCAGGTCCGTAAACCCGTGAGCCTTCCAGTCACCGAAGAAAAAATTTCCTATCTGTATGCCTCCGCGCGATTCTATCACGGTATTTTCGGTTATCAATCCTTCCGAAAGGGCTCCGGCCGCGATGACCGGCTTGAATGTCGAGCCCGGAGGATACTCGCCCGCTATCGCCCGATTGAACAACGGTTTGGATTCATCGTTTATCAACGCCTGGTAATCCGCGGAACCGATACCTTCCGCGAAAAGATTATTATCGAAACTGGGAATCGAAACAAGCGCCCGAACGGAACCGTCCCGAGGGTCGATCGCCACTACCGCGCCGCGCTTGAGTTTCTTCGCGTCAAGAAAGGACTGGAGGGCGTCGAATGACTTTTTTTGAAGCTCGGCATCGATGCTCAAGAACAAATCGTTTCCCGGCTGGGACTGCACGGTACCGAGACTTTTTTTCGTACGGCCGAGAGCATCCACCTCCATCCTTTCAAATCCGCGCACTCCCCTCAATTCATTCTCATAGCTTTGCTCAAGCCCTTGTTTTCCGATCGAGTCCGTAGGCAGGTACCCCTTGTTTTCTTCATCCTCGTACTCGCTTTCGCTGATCTTCCCCTCATATCCCAAAATATGGGAGAAAAGCAGGCTGTCCGCATATTCGCGATACGCGGATTTGAAAATACTGATTCCTGGAAAAGCTTGTTCCCGGGAAAGAATGGCGATCACTTCTTCCTGAGTAAGCTTTTTCTTGAGAACGCTCGGGAGCAGGGGATTTTTCTTGGCGTTTTTCCAAATGTCAGCCATGACATCGCTTGATATCCCGAGATCCTGAACCAATGCCTGTGTCAGCATTGCTCTCGCGCCCTCGTCCTTAGGCGCATCAAAGGGAACAAGAACCGCGTCCACGCTCGGCATATTGCGCACCAACGGAACGCCAAATCTATCGTATATGATCCCACGAGGAGTCGGCAGCGGCACGCGCCGAATGCTGTTTTGCTCCGCGATGGCACGATACTTTTCCCCCTGAACGACATTGAGATAAGCGCCCCTTCCGAACAAAAGCGCGATGACCGTAGTCGCGAGAAAAAAATATATCCGGACCCACGAACGATTGAGCGGCCACTCGAGTCGGGCAGCCTCCCTTTCCGTCACGGTCAAGACGGCATCATCGATTTCTCCTCCATTATAGGACGATTTCTTTCCAAACATAGGAAAATGTACTTCACTTCATAAGACGCAATCGGGCCGAAAGGTGTGTTGTCTGCCTATCGAAGAGGCGAAGCAGGAAGGCGACGATCGGAAATACCACCATCCCCCCTGCTATCACGAGAGCAAAGGAAAGCGCTGAAATATAGTCATACGAAGAGAAGCTGAAATGAAGGATGGCGCCCGACAAGAAAGGATAAAAAAACGCGACCACTCCGGCGAGAAATCCTGAGAACAAGGAAGTCATGATACTGTGCTCGCCCACGAATCTCCTGGAAAAAAAACTCGCGGTATAGACCAAACCTACCATGAAGGCGCTCAGGAAACCAATTCTTCCCAGCGTGGCCATATCGCCGAGGATGCCGAGACTAAGCGCTATCGGGAAAGCGGAAGAAAAACCACGGGAGAGCGACAGCGCTATTGAAAAGGCGAAGAAAAATATTGGAAACATTATCAATGACGGCAGGAAGATATACACTCCTGACGTGAAAAAAGAAAAAGCGAAACAGATGGGGACGCAACGGAAAAATGCAGTCATACTCATTTCGTGTGTTGGATCAAAAATACGAATCGGAGGCCCGAGAAATCGACGGGAGGGGCGATGCTTGCGTTCCGAAACAACCGATCCTCCGAATTCTGGACTTGTCCCACCGTGCCGATAAGAAGCCCCGAAGGGAGGG
>CALMHZ010000001.1 GCA_937864125.1 uncultured bacterium | reverse complement strand
TACTATACGCACATCAACATGAACCCAAAGCACGATATCAGCGACCGACCACAAGGAAAAGAAAATTCCTATGAATAACAGAAGCTTCGCCTCAAGCAACTCTTTTTTTTTCCAATACACGAAAATGCCCAAGGCAAGCGTGAGGATGATCGCTAAAAAATGTGAATAATAAAGAAGGGGTGAGACAGTGTCAGAAAAAAAGAAAAATTTCGGGAAGGGAATATCGGCACAAAACATAAAAGTATCGAGTATTTGTAGGATATATAGGTTTATTGTACTTGAAATCAAAGAAAAGAAAAAGTATGCGAAAATACCATCATGCGATGAGATAAATGCCGAACGCAATGATAGCGATCGACGCCATCTTCATACGAATGCCCACCAACTGATCACGATACAGCCTCCTCGCTAATTTTCTATTTTTCTCGAAAAGCATGACTGAAAGAAGAAAGCTAATGCCAAGAACAAAAGCCGGCACCAGACTTTCGATGACAGCTACAAATGATACCGCCGGAGAAAGGTCGATTGCCCGTTGCGATGTCAGCGTTCCCAATAGAGCCAGCGTCTCCGCCAAAAAAAATACAAGAAAATACTTCCGGCTCAACCCTGCGATATGCTGAAGCCGGTCTGCGTACCCTTTCTTATCAAAAAACGAGAGGCCTGTTCCTGTTATCGCAGCACCGAGTGAAAACAGAAGGAATATGCTCCAAAAATCACCCGCAAGAGTATAAGCCCTTGCTTCGATCACCATGGAAAGCGACAAGAGAAATATGGCCAAAACCATAATTCTCGCCGTCGCCGCAAAACCATTGGATCGAATCTTTGGATCAAGCGAGAGGCATATTGCTCCAATGAAGGCGATAACGATTCCCATGTATTGGAGAAGGGCGAGCCGCTCTCCAATAAAAAGCCATGCAAGAAACGGCACTAAAGGCACGCTCAAACTCCACAAAACCTGTATCAATGCGACATCATTTTTCGAAAATAGCGCGCGAAAGTAAAAAAAGAAAGAGAACAGAAACAAACTGCCCCCAAAAAATGCCAGCAGCCCAGCCTCAGTCGCCGGAAGCGTAAACGATATCATTCCAAATGGAACAAGAAGCCACGGAGCGATCTGAAATATCCCAGAAATCATTGCGCCATCATATTCATCCTCATACACGCTCTCAACGAAGTACACATCGATGATATTGACGAGCGCCCAAAGGAAGGGGGCCACGAAGGCGATTAAGAGCCAATTATTCCAGATATCCATAGTCGGCATTGAATTCACTCCCCTCCACCCGCTCCATTCTCCGCCATCTCGCCAAGGTCACTCTTTCCATTCGGATCCACTCCATTTTCAATTGTGGACTTATCCGTTTGAACCTTGTTATTTGTATCGGTATGCGGAAATGTATCCCGATCGGAACACTCTTCTTCCGACTCCGGATCACAGAATTCCACTTCGCATGCCAATTCACTTTCGGCACATGACACCTCTGCGCATTTTTCACTTATGCAGGAAGGAAGTACATTCCCTTGCCCAGTGATTCTCTTGTAATACCAGGTATCCTCTTCCGGCCTGCCAGTACATTCTTCGAATTTTGGATCGCAATAATGGACGAAACAGCTCTCCGAAGCAGGATCACATGTCGTCTCCACGGTTACCGGAAAATCCTGATAAATGAAAAATCGTCCATAGGAAGCTATTCCTGCAGCAAAAACGACAAATAAAAGAAAACTGATAAGGATCCTTCCCAGTATTTTTTTCTTATACGAAACAACATGGTTCATAGCCATCCCCATTGTTTGAGTTGTTCATGATCATTTCGGAGAAACCGACTACCGATATCTGTACGGTAGAAAATCTTCGGAATGATGACCTTTCTTGCAAGCGAATAAGCTGACTCTTGGGCAGACTCTACTTTCTCTCCGATCCCGGTGACGAACATTGTATACCCAATGCTCTTGGTCACGAAATATCTTTCCCTACCATCACGCATATCGAGCTTCACCCCTTCGAAGTGAATCCTCTTCCGCTCCTCCGCCGATAACCCGTCACGGAAAAATATTTCCAAATCATCGGAAGAAAACTCATTGGAAATTCCCTCATACGGGAATGGCGGCAACGCAAGCGTGAGCACGATACCGTATCCTTTCTTATATTGTAGATCATACCGCTTCCCATCCGCAATAGCAGCGAGAAATTCGCCCCAGGGAGAAATGTTGAAGTCTCCCTGCAAGTGAATTATTGGACATCCTATCCTTGCGGTGAACTCTATGGGAGAAACCCTGTGCTCATGGACAAAACTGTTTACACTTATATCTCCCTTGAACCGTATATCCTGAAGGTATTTTTTTAGCGGTTCGATGATTTTTTTAAAGAGAGGGTTATCTTCGTTCGCGTCATACCATGCAAGCGTCCCCATTTCACCGGTCTTCGGGCCGATGTCGTCGTTGAACAGGTCCTTGTGTTCGAAACTAATCTCGATCGGTCCCACCCAATCATTCCCGTTGAAATATCGCGCCACCCCGACTTCCACTCCCCTAAGCTTCTTCTGTAGCGATATATCACTCACTCCGACGGATTCATATTTTTTCAACATCGAGAGCACATCCTCGCCCGTTTCGAGTTCTCCGACATAGTTGAGCGCGCTTTGGTGATTATTCTGCTTCACGACATACGCCGCTTTATGGTTTCGGATATGTTCAATCGCCTCGCGAGGAGTCGCGAAATTGAGCGTTGGCTCAACATTGAGTCCGACGGATCGCAGAACCTTCTGTCCGTATTCCCGATCCTGCTCAAGGCGATCCCCTCCTGCGCTCCCGCCGAAAACCCGGTAACCCTCTTCTCGAAGATTGTCCTGTTCCTGCCCATAACCGACATCATCGAACACGATAAGGCCATCTTTCCCCACCCACCCGAGTTCCTGCCTCCAATTCGCCACCCGCTCGACAAATCCATTCTGACACTCCGCCTGAAGCGGATGTCCAACATAGAGCTTGACTTCATTGCCCTCTTCTTTGAGGCGCCACGGAAGATCGCCCGCGATGAGTTCACCCGAAACGAAGAGTATCCGCATAATGGATCAAAGTAAAAAAAGAAAAATCCCTACTCAAAGATATTTTCCACGGGATACTTCGTCCCCCTCTTGATGAAGTTGGTTTCCATATCCTCGAGGGAAAACGCTTCCTGAAAATATCGTTCGATGATGGAGGGGTCAAAGCCGTTTTTGCAAGTATATGCATCGATGCTGACGAAACGCCGTTTCGGGAAGGTGTGTATGCTGATGTGGCTTTCCGCGATGACGACAAATCCGCTCCAGCCCCCCGGGTCTCTCAGCTGGTTGTCGGCAGCCGCATATATCACGGGTTCGGCGAGCGGATGCATTCCGAGCTTTTTCGGAAGATCCGAAAGGCAGGACAGAACAAGCTCTCGATCATTCAGTTTTTCATATGAGCCGCCATATCCATCAAGTGTCAGGTGTTCCCCGAAGTGTGCCTGGTTGATTGTTTCAGACATAAAAAAATAGCCTCAACACAAACTTATACGCCTACCATATCATACCTGGCGCGCTTATTCAAGCGGCTCGCAAATACTCCCTAGGGCAACTTTTCTCCCTAAAAATGAAAACCCCCTCCGAAGAGGGGGGCTTTCAAGGCATGCGCTACAGAGAGCGTCGCCACTCCTAGCGGAAGAGGTCGACCAGCCATCCGAAGAGGCCGTTCGAGTCGGCTTGGGCTGCGACGAACCCTTGGAGCTTCATATTTTCCGCTTCGATCCGCTCCGCCTGCTGGATAAGCAGCACCTGGAGATCGGCATCAGTGGAAGACGCGGCAAGCGCCCGTAAGGCAAGCGCATTCTTGGTATTTTCCGCAATCTTCGCGCTTATCGAGGTGAGAGAGTCATCATCCGCGCCGAGGAAGAATCTTGCAAGCGCGCTTCTCTGCTGAGCAAGTTGCACGGCGGTTGCGGTTTCAAGTCCCGCTTGCTTTTGTCTCATCGCGATTTCCTTGATCTTTTTCACGCGCTTATCATCACCTTCGATTCCGGCGATCTCATCGAGATCATCCGATACCTCTTCCGAGAAGTCTTCATAGTCATCATCGAACTCATCATCCGAGCCGCCAAGCGCATACAGAGCATTTTCGGCGGCATCCTTCACCTTGCTTGCGACGTTTTTCGCTTCTTTGAAAAGATTTTCCGCCCCCATGAAGTCCCCCGAGGAGAGCGCCGCGTTGCCCGAGGCAAGCTTCGCCTCCGCCTCGGCAAGCAGTGTCGAGAGGCTTGCAGTCGATCCGCCGATTGCCGCGAGGAGCGCGAGCTTCGCCTTCGCTTTCACTATCTTCTCCTGTGCCTGCCTGAGACGCTCTCCGGCCTTTTTCGAATCATGCAGATCCTCTTCTACAGCGAAATGAGAGAGTTTCTTGATTTCTCTCGCCAATCGATCGGCCTCCTCAAAATTTCCCGCGGCAACCGCGGCCTTGTAGGCCTCGAGGACTCCTTTCGCCAACGCGATTCTCGAAAGCGCAGCCGCGGCATCCACGCCCTCTTGCTGCTTCTCGGCAATCTCCTTCTCCGATTCGGCTACCTTCTCCATGAGGTCCTTGAGCCGATCGTCACCTTCCTCATCCTCGTTCTCACTTTCTTCTTCTACGCCGTCTTCATCCTCCTTGCCATCATCTTTGTTATCCTCATCCGAGTCATCCCCTCCGCGCCCGGAGAGCTTCTCCGACTCATCGTCGCGGTCATCACCCTCATCCTTGCCGTCATCATCCTTGTCTTCGTCCTCATCCTTGTTGTCATCTTCATCATCCTTGTCTTCATCCTCATCTTTCTCGTCATCGTCATCTTTGCCATCATCCTCATCGTCTTCGCCCAACACAAACGCGAACGGGGCGGAAGATACGACTCCCGCCTTCACCATGATCGCCGTCCCGCCGGCGAATAACCCGAGCGACAAAATCGCGATCAGCAAAGATGAAACCGACGAAAGCTGTTTCTTTGAATCCTGTGCCATATTCTTTTTATATAAATTATTTATTTTTTATTCAAACGAAACTGGATGGACAATTTTTTCTACGGCGATTTCATGCTATTTCTTGGTGGAAACTCCAAAAGGAATATAGACGGGGCACCATCGGAATATCGCCGTCGCAAGAAGCACCAAGCCGAACAATCCCCACAGCGATCCATTGGCATATCCGGCGGCAAGGATCAAGAGTCCGAGCACTATCCGGATGACACGGTCCACCCCTCCCACATTTTTTTGCAATGCCATAGCCTTTGTTGTCAATTATTTTTCCTCCCCCTAAAACTCACCTACAACATACCATGAAAACGAAAATTTTCATATCCGCGAAGAGCATGCTTTTTCAAAGGCTGAGAGCACCCGTCGAGCGGTTTCGCTCCACAAGAACTTTTTGGCGCGGACCAATCCCTTTTCGCGAAGCAGTGCGCGAAGATCCTTGTCGAGCAGCACCTGCTCCAATGCCAAGAAAAGCTCTTGCGGCCGGGAAGGATCAACCAAGACGGCGGCTTCCCCCACTATTTCGGGAAGAGAAGTGGAATGAGAAGTTATGACCGGCACCCCGCACGCGAGCGCTTCGAGAGCCGGAAAACCGAACCCCTCATACAAAGAAGGGTATGCGAAACAGCTCGCAAGATTATAGAGGGCGGGCTTGTCCTCGTCGGCGATGAATCCCGGAAGCGATATCTGCTTTCTCCAAGGAGACTTCTTGATCTCTTCGCGCATTCCCTCTTCTTTCCACCCCGAAACGCCGGCCAAGACGAGCGAAAGCTTCTCCAGTTCCGGATAGCCTGCTTTTTTGAGCGCGCCGAATGCCCGGATGATCGCCGTTATGTTCTTCCGCGGCTCAAAGGCACCGAGATAAAGAATGAATGTGTAGGGCAAGTGATACTTCTCCTTGACGAGAAGAAGATGGGGATCGTTCCGACTATACTCACGAAAATTTTTTCCGACCCCGCTTCGTATGACCTCGATTCGGCTTGGGGGGAGAAGGTATCGCTTTACGAGATCGTCCTTGGTCGATTGCGATACGGAGAATATCCGATACGCGGATCGCAGCAATCTCCTCGGATTCACGAAAAAATGCCACGCGCGCTGTTTCCAAGAAAAAGTTTCCGGATACATTTCAAAAGAAAGGTCATGGGCGGTGACGAAAAGTTTCGTTTTGTCGGAAACCGCGCAAAAATTTATATTCGGAAGAAAAAAAATATCCACCCCGCCGAGAAGCCGATCGAGCTTGGGCCACCTGAGATACCAGAGCGAAAAGTTAAGCAGCTTGTTCGGGATACGGAATTTCCGCAATGTGACATTGGGATGTTGGGTCAGCCATGAAAAATCCTGCGGCTCATTCCCCCACGCGTTGAAAAAAAGTATGTACTCGTTCTGCCGGTCTATGCGAAACAGCTCCGAAAGAAGCGCTATCACATACTCCTCGACCCCGCTCCGCCTTCCGAGCGCCAAAGATCGAATATCTATCCCTATTCTCATATCCGTTCGCAGCCCACCCCTCCAGAGGACCCTGTCAAAACATGTATTACCTTCCCTTCTTCCAATACCACCTTACAAGCACCGTCCAAAATGAAACGAACAGTCCGAGAAAAAAACTTCCCAAAACGATCGGCATCAACTCATAGCGGGCATCTTCCACCGAGGGCGGCGACGCGATGACGACAAACCAGTCCTTGGCCTGAGCCTCCTTATTAAGCGCGGCCGACTCCCTATTGAGCGTCTGGGTTATCGCCTCGGCATACGCGCCAAACTTCTCCGGAGAGCTGGCTTCATAAGTCACCTCCACCAACTGTGAAGAAAGACGCTTCGCTTCCAAGCCCCATATCTCATTTTTCTCGACTCCGGCAGCCCGCCCGATAGCCGACCGCATCGAAGGAGTAAGCAGCCAGCGGACGACGGTATCGGCGAATCGCTCATCGGCCTGCAGGCGATAGAACTGATCATACTGATACTCGGCCATTCCCGCAGGCGGTCCGCTTCGTGTCACATTGACAGACAGCGTGGCAAGATAGCGGTCGCCTTGGAAATGGAAAAAAAGTATGCCGAACAAAACCGCGATAAAAATGCCGCTGAAAAAAACTCCTTTATCCTTTGCGAATATATTGATGAACGATCGGAGTTCCATAGGAAGAATACGGATGGGCCGCACATGAGGCTAATGAACGGAAGAGAGAGAAATTGACTCCTGATGGTCTTTCAAAGCTTTTTCCACATATGCCTTTATTTTGCTCTTAAATACGGCTTTGTCAAATGGAAGCGCGGTTTCACGGATTTTCTCCGCATCAAACGATTCCTTCTCGAACCTTTTCACGGCGGCTACGATAGACTCGCTTGTCTGCTCGTTGAAAAACACCCCCGAAAGACCCTCCTTGACTCGCTCTTCGATATCTCCGCCCCGAAAGGCGATGACGGGGCGCCCGGACGCCATCGCCTCGAGCGCCACGATGCCGAAATCCTCTTCTTGGGGGAAAATAAAGGCGCGGCACTCCGCGTAGTAAGATGGCAGTTCCTCATCGGACACTCGCCCGAGAAACTCGATGTTCGGTCCCGCGATTTTCTTCAACCTGGCCATATCGGGACCTCTTCCGATGATCTTAAGCGGAAGCCCGAGGCGATTGAAGGCTCGGATTGCTATGTCGAAGCGCTTGTACGCGATGAGCCGCCCCACCATCAGAAAGTAATCTTTCTTTTTCTCCGGGCTTGCGATAAAAAATCGGTCGGTGTCGACAGGCGGATGTATGACGAAAGACTCCTTGCGATAATATTTCCGGATTCGAGCCTTTACAAAATGCGAATTGGCCAAGAAAAGATCCACTCTGTCGGCACTCTTTTTATCCCAAATCCGTATCAGGTTCATAAAAAACGGCACGAACCGCTTGATGATCCGAGGAAATCCGAAATCGTGCGCGTACTTCTGACAATCATCCCATGCGTATCGCATAGGGGTGTGGATATAGGAAATATGGAGCGTATGGGGACTCGTCAAGATGCCTTTCGCGTAACTTGAGGAATCCGACAATACGACATCGTACATGGAAAAATCGAATTGTTCGATCGCGGGCGGCATAAGAGGCGGAAACAGTCGGTGCATCCGCTTGATATAAGGAATTCCCTGAAGGAATGAGGTGTAGACGCGCTTATCATCGAACGCCCCGTGCACCGCCTCCTTATCATGAAGCAAAGTATAGATGGATGCCTCGGGGAAAATCTCCGTAAAAGCCGCGAGCACCCGCTCCGCGCCCCCGTACTGGACGAGGTAATCATGGACCAACGCGATCTTCATATCTTATTCATCATCACGGAACTTCTTCAACACGAAACCGATAAGAGATGAAACGGCCGAAAGTACTATCGATCCGATCAGGGCCGGAAAAAAGCCTTCTACATGAAAATCCTGGAGGATATCTCCAAGCCACCAAAAAAGCCCCGCATTGATGATAAAAATAAATAAGCCGAGCGTGAGTATCGTCACGGGCAAGGTAAGGATCACGAGAATCGGTCGCACCACCATGCCGACGATACCCCAGATGGCGGCGAGAAGCAACGCGGTTCCGAATCCGCCCGTAAGGGTGATGCCCGGTACAAAATATGCCGCCACCATAAATCCGATCGCGACCGAAAACCATCGAAAGATAAGCTCCATACGCCACTTTAAAACAAGATTAACGCTTTTTAGTATACAATATCTCCAAAAAATATCCTATATCCCGGAATCCGAGGAAGCGCGGAAGCTTTAATTTTTCCGACGGCGGATCATCGCTCCCACCGTCTTGAAAGAAATCAGTATGTCGAGCCACAACGACCAGTTCTCAATGTAATATACATCCAACCGATACTCATCCTCGAACGGAAGATCGGATCGTCCGGAAATCTGGGCCATTCCGGTAATGCCGGGTTTGATGGTAAGCAACCGCCTATGGTACTCGCGATATTTTTCCACTTCGCGTTTCTGATGGGGGCGCGGACCCACCAAGCTCATGCTGCCCATGAGCACATTAAAAAATTGCGGAAGTTCATCGAGCGAATATTTCTCGATAAAGGCACCGACCCTCGTCTTTCGCGGATCATCCTTGATCTTGTATAAAGGCCCTTTCCGCACGCTATGCTTGATGATTAGGTCTTTCTCGAAAGCGAGCGCCCTCTCGAAATCTGGATTCTGTTTGCTTACGCAATATTTCCACTGCATATAGCGGAACTTATACGCGAAAAACTCCGATCCGTTCTCGCCGATACGACGATTACGATAAATGATAGGCCCCGCGTTATCCTCAAGCTTGATGAGGATCGCGATCGCAAGCATGATCGGCGAAAAAACGATGATAAGAAGCGTGCTTGCGAAAACATCGAAAATTCTTTTAGCCACCCTTCCCCAGCCCTCGAGCGGGGTGTTCTGGAACTCTATGATCGGCTCTCCGTTGAATATACGGAGCGCGAACCGGGATGTCTGCAGCGTAGTCGGAAAATATTTGAACGAAATATTGTGAATCTGACAATAATCGAGAATCTTTTCCTGTTCGTCATCGGGAATCGTGGGATCACAGACGATGATCTCATCGATCCCTTTCATGGTCCGTATTTCGGTAACCCTCTGCAAGCTCGCCTTCGAGCTTTCGATGATGTCGACGGCGCGATACCCGAGCTCGGGATGCTTGGCGAACAATTTCGCGAAGCGTCGCACGCGGCCGTTCCCCCCGATGAGAAGCACTCGGTGCATCCCCACGCCATTTTTTACCAGATATCGCCGCTGGATGCGCTGTATGACATATCGCCCCAGCACTACATAGACGACCGTAAGAATCCAGCCCGCGAGAATGATGAAGCGCGAAGAGAACCATTCCCGCTCCAAGAAAACCGCGATGATGATAACGACGATACCAAGCGATGTCGCCTTGAACACATCGAACGCTTCCTTCCAAAACCGCCTCGTCGCGCGGATGATATAGAGTCCCTCGAGCGCGTAGATGACGAGAAACAACGGCGCGGTGAGCAAGGCAAGCTCGAGAAACGCGTCGAAAGAAAGATCGTACAGCTTCGGACTCAGAATATCCGATACTTCCGGGAGAAAATCCCGAAGCAGATACACCGAGACGGCGGAAAGGACGACCAGCAAATAATCGACCGGGACCTGTATCGCGCTAAAATAAATTTCAGACCTCTTCATATATTGAAATATAGCAGAAAGAACCCGGATATACACCTCCTCCGCGCTTTCATCCAATCACGACGCCTCCTTTATGTGCTATTCCCATCCTCTCGTTCCTGAAACAGGCTCATAAGCCGGATTCTGTGTCTCAACTATCATTTGTCTGGATCGTCTGTCGCCAGACGATTCTTGCGGTTCTCCCCTTTTCGCATCTCTTGCGAAACACTGAAGGGGCACGACCTTGCACCCGGGTAAGGATTTAGCCGTTTCACCCATCGGCACCATGTGCCGATGATTACGCCCCGCCTTTTGCGGGACGCCCCGCATCCTTTCGGATGTGGGCGTCACTGTTCGCACCTCGCACCTCGCGGTGTATAGGGGTTACCTATTACCTGCTGCACGGCCGAAGGCCGAGCGGGAGTCCGGACTTTCCTCATGTGCCCTGCGGCACACGCGATAGTTCGACCTGTTTCAGGAATGAAAGAACACGAATACCTTCTGCGCAACCGGAAAACAAGTTGATATTATGGCATGAATTTATTTTTATGTCAATGCTTCTTTTAAAGACACCTCATCCTTCTTCTTTTTCATGGGAAGAGTCTCATAAGGAAAGCTGCGCGCCCAAAACACTCTCCGCTTCTTCCACTATATGTTCAAACGCATGATCGCTCTCCGTCTTTTCTATAGTGCGATCGGCAGCACCGAACGCGAGACGGAAAGAGATATTTTTTTCCCGACCCTTTTCATAGACATCAAAAAATACGCACTCCTTGAGAAGGGGCGGTCCGGCGCGACGGATCACTTCCTCAAGAGAAGCTACGGTTACCGCTTCGGGTACTCGAAGAGAGATGTCCCTCGTAACGAAAGGGAACTTCGGCAACGGACGCATGGAGCGCGGTCGCAAGGAAAGATCGCGTATCGCGTCGAGTGAAAACTCGGCTCCCGCCATTTTCCGCGCGCCGAATTTTTTCATACAGTCAGGATGCGCTTCTCCGATGATCCCTATCACCTTTCCTTCGACGACTACCTGCGCCGTTTTCCCGGGATGAAAGAAGGAAGGGGCGCTTTTCGCGTGAACAAAAGCGATCTCCGTATCGATCCGCAACACTTCCAGGAGATGCTCCGCCATTCCTTTGAGTCGGAAGAAAATCTCACTCGCATCCGATTCCTTTTCCGAGAGAGCGAGCGCGAGGTGGTCTTCTTCGCGAGGAGCCGCTCCTTCGCGAAAAAATACCTTTCCGCGCTCAACCAGCCGAAGCGATTCGCTCCGATACATATTTTCCCGCATTTTTCGGAAAAGCATCGGGAGAAGCTTCGCCCTCATATATGCCTGATCCGGATTCATCGGATTCCGCAGGCGAAGATGCTCATCGAGAGGAACTCCGCTTTCTTCCCTTTCTTCCTTGCCATAGAAAGAATAGGTCATGATTTCATCGAATCCGAGCGCCGCGCACTCCGAAAGCGCGACGCGACTCATTTGTTCTTCCTTGTTTTCTTCCGAAAGAAGAAGGGGTACGAGAGGAATGCTCGGAGAAATGTGCTCATACCCGTAGACGCGGCCTATCTCCTCGATGATATCCACCTCGTCAAGAAGGTCCGATCGGAAAGAAGGAATCGAAAGAGTCATTTCCTCCCCGCTCATTTCCACCCCGATCGAAAGACCGCGAAGCAAAGAGATGACTTTCTCCTTCGGGATGACAATTCCAAGCGTGGATTCGATGCGGTCAAAGGAGAAATGTATCACGCGCTTTTCTTTTTCCTCGCTCCCTTGATACCGGACTCCTCCCTTGTACTGAGCGCCAAGGGTCTTCTCAAAGGAGGGTATAAGCGAAGAAGGCAAGATAGCCGGCCATATCGGATCTACCCCGTGCTCGAACAAATAAGCGGCAGCCGTAGGCAACCCATGGCGCACGCGAGAGCGTCGGATCACGGCGGGATCGAAATTCGCCATCTCAACCCAGACCGATTTCGTCTCTTCCGATACCGCGCTCTCTTTCCCTCCTGAGATACCGGCAAGCGCTATCGGTCCTTTGCTATCTGCGATAACGATATCCTCTCCGCTTAAGGTGATTTCATGCCCGGAAAGAACGGTGAGGACTTCACCCGGATGCGCGAAACGAACCGAGAGAGACCGCCCTGAAATTTTATCCGCGTCAAAAACATGCATCGGCTGACCATAGAGCAGCGAATAATACTGCGCGAGGTCGACGGCCGGGAAAAGAGAGTGATGCCCGAGCATCAGCATCCGGCCCTTCATCTCCAAAGATATCGATTTTTTTTCGGTGCTGAGATCGAAAAGTAACCCTGCATAGAAAAGACAGGCACTTTTCGCCTCGACCGAGAGAGTGAAAGCATCCCGTACTCCTTGTTCCGATGAAAATCTTTCTTGGGGAAAAGGAAGATCCAAGATCCGACCCTCCAAGGCGGAAATTTCTCTTGCAAGCCCGAAGTGCGAGAGCGCGTCGCGGCCTCGATTGGGAAGGATTTTGACATCCACTATCACATCGTCAAGCCCGAGGAGCGTCGCAAGCGGCGAGCCGACTGGAGAATCCGGAGGAAGAACAACTATCCCTTCTTTTCCCTGACCGATACCCAGCTCCTCTTCCGACGCGATCATCCCAAGCGAGCTTGCTCCGCGGATTTCAGCCGCCTCGATTTCCATTCCATTTTGAAGCTTCGTGCCAGGCATCACCACGGCCACTTTCTGCCCTACGGCGATATTCGGAGCCCCGCACACGATCTGTCGCGATTCCTCGCCCGTCGAAACCTGCGCGACCCGCAACCGATCGGCATTGGGATGCGGCGCGATCGCAACGACTTCGCCTACCACCACGCCAGAAAGACCATGCTCATACGGACGTACTTCCTCCACCTCGAAGGAATGCGTAAGCAGGAGCTCCGCGAGTTCTTCGGGAGACTTTTTCGTGCCGGATAATTCCGTAAGCCAGTTATAACTGAATTTCATAAGTGTCTAAAAATGCCAATTCTTCATAAAAAACCATCCGATTGTTTTTGGCAATCGCTTCATAATCAGAATTGTCGTATGAACCGTATATCCCCGTCCATGAAGAGACGGATATCGGTGACCCCGTATTTCATCATCGCGAGCCGGGTAAGGCCGAATCCCCACGCGAACCCCTGGTATTTCCCCGCGTCATATCCCGCCTTCTCGAATACTTTCTGATGAATCATGCCCGCGCCGCCGATCTCGAGCCATCCTGACTGCTTGCACACCGGGCACCCCTTCGCGTCGCAGAGAATGCACGAGATATCAAACTCGAACGACGGCTCGGTGAAAGGAAAAAAGCTCGGCCGAAGCCTGACTTTCACATCGCGTCCGAAAAATTCGCGGAAAAACATCTCGGCGATATGCTTGAAATGCGCGACGGTCACTTTTCCCCTCTCGTCCACCATGAGACATTCGAACTGGTGATAGGTGTGCTCGTGGGAAGCGTCAGTCGCCTCATTGCGGAACGCGCGCCCCGGAATCACGATGCGAAAAGGGGGCGTATGGGCCTCCATATACCGCACCTGCACCGAAGAGGTATGGGTCCGCAAGACATACTGCGAATCCAATCCTTCCGAATCTATCCAAAAGGTATCCTGCATATCACGCGCCGGGTGATCGGAGGGAATATTAAGGGCGTCGAAATTATAAAATTCCGTCTCGACTTCCTGTCCCCCGACCACCGAAAATCCGAGAGTCGAAAAAATATCCTCTACCTCATGAGTGAGGCGCGTAATAGGATGAAGGTGGCCCACCGCAGGCTTTCTTCCCGGAACGGTTATATCGATATGCTCCTCGGAAGCAAGCTTGAAAGAAGCGATCCGTGTCCGAGCCTCTTCCGCGGCCCTCTCGAGGACCAATCTCCCCTCATTCGCAAGCGGCCCCGCCTCCCGCTTTTCTTCCGGCGACAAATCCTTCAATCCCTTGAGAATGTCCGAGAGATCGCTTTTTCGGCCCAGATACTTTTTTTCAAGTTCGGCAAAGACCATCTCTTCTGTTGCCAGAGCAAATGCTTCTTTTCCCTCCTCGATAATACGGGCGATATTCTCCTTCACCATGAAAGTAATTCCCAAATGATAGCTACAGTGTACAAAGAAAGCGCCGTTCGGTCAAAAGAAAGAGGCCGAGAAATACATGCCGGCGCTTCAAAGGGAAATTTCTCCGGATGCGTGACAGAAAAAAATGAAATGCTATACTGGAAGAAGAAACCTCCAGAACGGTGCGCTGAACAATGTCGCCTCGGCGACAGCATGGAACCCACCTGGCAATTCAGGGAAAATATTATTTTTCCGCACTTTGTTTTCACGGGATCCATATGCGCCCCTGCATTGGGGGTTTTTGCTTTTCCCGCGAATCAAGAGAGGATTAGAATACGATTCTTGCAAAATCCTTTTTTCCCACTTTCAGCACTTTCCCGTCGTGCGCTTCCTTATCAAAGATGAACCCTTCGGCAGCTACCTTCTCGCCATCGAGAGAGACGCCGCCTTGCTCGATCTTCCTCCTCGCGTCCGATTTGCTTGCGGCGAATCCGATGCGGACGATAAAGGATTCAAGACTTTCAAATTTCCGGGTATCCCCTTCATAGCCGACCGCGAGCTCCGGAATATCATTCGGGATCTTTCCTTTCGAAAAGTTATCTATGAAATAGGCTTCCGCGTCTGCCGCTTCTTTGGCACCATGATAAAGCGACACGATCTCATGGGCGAGCCGAAGCTTCGCGTCGCGCGGATTATCAGCTTTCAGGAATTCTTTCACTCTTTCCATCGGAATCCTGGTGCAGTGTATAAAATAGCTTTCAAGAAGCGTGTCAGGGAGACTCATCACCTTGCCGAACATATCATTCGGTTCGTCGAGGATGTTGATCGTATTTCCCCAGCTCGAGCTCATTTTACGCCCATCGGTTCCGAGGATAAGATCAGTCGTGAGGATATCCTGCGGCGCCTGTCCGGCGCGCTCTTGGAGCTTGCGCCCCGCGAGCAAATTGAACCATTGATCGCTTCCGCCTATCTCGACATCGGACTTCACGACGACGCTGTCATGCCCCTGCATGAGCGGATAGAGAAGCTCCCGAAGCGAAACACGCTTTCCTGAGTCGAGTCGTTTTTTGATATTCTCCCGAGAGATGAAATCATGAAGCGAAAATGCCTCTGCTTGTCCGAGAATTTCCTTGTAATCGAGACGGGCAAGCCATTCGGCATTGAACCGCACTTCGACGCCTGCGAAATCGAGAATCTTGGCCGCCTGTATCGTATATGTTTCCATGTTCCTTTGAACGGTCTCCGCGTCGAGCATGGGCCGCTCGCTCTCCTTGTCGCTCGTGTCCCCGATCGTCCCGGTGAAGTCCCCCACGATGAAGACGATCTCGCATCCGAGCTCCTGGAAATCACGGAGCTTAAGAAGCGACACCGCGCGCCCGAGATGGATAGAGGGGCTCGTCGGATCGATACCGAACTTGACCCGGAGCTTCTCGCCCCCAAGCAGGCGCTTCTTCAGATGCTCCCCCTCAATGACCTCGGCTACGCCGCGGGTCAAGGTCTCGTCGATTTTCTGTTCTTGTTCGGACATAGGTTTTTTGTCATTCAAAATCCTTTTCGCATAGTGGCGCTCCTCGACCTTGGTCGAGATGATAGCGAGACTGTTATTTGATGCCGAACTTCCGTTTCATCAAACGATACTGATCATCGGAAATCATCCGGCTTTTTTTCATTTCCTCGAGGGACGCGACGATCTCGTCCTTGTGTTTCTCGATATTCTTCGGCGTCATGGCTTTTTCGACCATTTTCTTCTGTTCTTCGGGGCTCATCTTCATGAATCGCTTCATCGCGAAGCGTTCCATCATCCCCATGTCCTCGAGTTTCGGAGCGCCCGGAAGGGAGGCGAGCTCGCTCTCGACGGATGGCTTCGAAGCCGTTCCATCTTTTTTCTTCGCGAAAGGATTCCATTTCATGCTCATACTCTGATCATCATTATTTCTTATGCTTCATGGCGTAGCGGGTGACAAGAAGGGCGGACGCGACGAATACGGAAGAATAGGTCCCGAAACCGACCCCGATAAGAAGGGCGATCGCGAACCACCGGATGCTCTCCCCGCCGAAAATCGCTATCGCCGCGAGAACGATCATGACGGTCATGGAAGTATTTATGGACCGTGACATCGTTTCATTCACCGATCGGTTCACCAATGTTTCGAAATCCGCTTTCGCACGGGAGCGAAGCAGGTTCTCGCGGATCCGATCATAGACCACGATGCTATCATTCACCGAATATCCGAGAATGGTAAGAAGGGCCGCGACGAACGGAATTCCGACTTCGATATCGAGGAAATGGCCGAATACGGCGAACGCGCCGATCGTGATGACGATGTCGTGAGCGAGGGCGATCACGGCTCCCCATCCGTAGTCCCAGGAAGAAATGGGCTGCGACACCTTGCGGAACGCGAGCGCTATGTAGCCTGCGATGCCCAATATGGAAAAAAGTATTCCCCAAAAGGCGCTCGATTTCATCTGTTCCGACACCGAGGCGCCGATAAAATCCGTCCGAAGAAGCGTCAATCCCGCGTCCCTTTTTTCAAGCTGTTCCATGACCCGGTTATTCGTCGTTTCATCGGAGTTGAGGTAACGGATGATGGACCCGTTTCCTTCCGTTCCTTGCACCGACAAACTCTGAAGCCCCAAGGGTTCGAGCAATGACTGAACCTCCCTCGCGTCGGGGGCGGCATCTTTCGAAAAACGGACTTCAAGGAGGGTTCCTCCTTTGAAATCAAGTCCCAGGCGAAGTCCCCATATCGAGATGGCGAGCACCGACAAAAGGAGGAGCGCTCCTGAGAGCATGTAGGTGAACTTTCTTTGTTGGATGATCTGTCGCATATATTATTTCGTTTCATCTTCCTCCAGGAGTTTCTTCGGCGCGACGAGGAGCCACGGCCGTTTTTCCGCCCAGTCCGAGACGACGAAGCGAAGCCATACCCGTACGAGCACGACCGCGGTGAAAAGCGAGAGGAGAACCCCGAGCGCTAGGATCACCGCAAACCCCTTCACGAACCCCGTTCCCATGAGGATAAGGATGAAGGTCGTGATAAGCGTAGAGACATGCCCGTCGCGGATGCTCGGCCACGCGCGCCTGAATCCCTCCTGCAGCGATTTGTGGACTGACTTCCCATAGGCGAGTTCTTCGCGGGTCCGCTCGAAAATAAGCACATTCGCATCGACGGCGATACCGATCGAAAGCACGAATCCCGCGATACCCGAGAGCGTAAGCGTGATAGGAAAAGGCGTGAGGCCGGAAAGCCGGAACAAAGAGAGGAGCATGGCCGAATAGATAAGGAGCGCGAACACCGCACCAAAACCCAAGAACCGATAGTAAAGCACCATATACAAAGACACCGCGAGGAGTCCCATGATTCCGGCAAAAATGCTCTTTTGCAGCGCTTCTTTCCCAAGAGACGCGTCTATCGATTGCTGGCCGACGAGCGTGATCGGCACAGGAAGCGCACCTTCGTTGAGACGGCCCACCAGCGATTTCACTTCCTCGAGGGTGAAGCTCCCGGTTATAACCGCACGACCGTCGGTGATTTCGGTCTGTACGGTCGGAGCGCTGATAATCTCATCATCAAGGAATATGGCAATCGGCTTATCGATATTGCGCTTGGTTATATCCGCGAAAAGCGCGGCTCCCTCGCTATCGAACTGGAGCCCGACCTGCGGCGACCCGAGCCCCTGCCCCTGATAGTCGATAAAGGCATCCTTGAGATTTTTCCCCGAAAGACCCGTCGGCTTGAAGCGGACCGAATCCGGAATCATATCAAGTGACTGCTTGGAAAACAGGATGTGGGCCACGCGGACCTCCTTCCCCTCTCCCTCTCCGCGCTCTTCCAGCTTTTTGATGATATGCCACCCGAAAGGCGATTCTACAAGCTCCGGATAGACGCTTCCCGGCTTGAAATCCTCGCGGAAGATCACCTCGTCGAACTGAGGCACGAACACTCCTTTGCCCACGAAATCAAGATCTCCGCCTGACTCTTTCGATCCGGGGTCCTGACTGAACTCTTTCGCGAGGGCGGAAAAATCCTCACCCCTCTTGGCCCGCCCGAGGACATCTTCCGCGTTTTTTTTCTCGATGGCATTGCGCTCATCGAACTGCCTCTCGAGCTCTTCGTCCTGGGACTCGCGGAATTCGAGAAACGGGGTTTCCTTGAGCATCCTCTTCGCCTCCTCGACATCCTTCACTCCGGGAAGCTCGACGATGATACGATCCTCGGCGCCCGACTTCGAAGACTGGATGACCGGCTCCCCGACTCCGAAGGCGTTGACTCTCCGCTCGATGACGGCAAGCGCCGCGTCGAGCGCATCGGCCTTTTTGTCCTCCGGAACCTGCGACACATCGGCCAAATACTCAAGATGGATGCCCCCTTGAAGATCAAGACCCAGATTGATGGCCAATCTGTCTTCTATCGCGGGAGCAAGGGAGAATTTGGGAATAAACGACAGTACATGCGGATACGCTACGATCCCAGAAAAAAGCGCGAGGGCGAGGACCCACGCGAACTGCATGCGGATTTTATTCTGAAGTCTCATGGAAAGCAGTATACAAGGAAAGCGCGGGCTAAATCAAGGGCAGCCTCGACTGTTGACGGCGCGGCATTTCTTTGGTAGAATAATCAAATTCCCATTTTTCGGGATGAGAAGTATTTTGTTTTTTCACAAACGGAGAAAATACCATGCCATCGACCCGCCACGCAAAGCCAACGGAGAAAACCCCTCAGCCATCTTCAAGTGAAAATTCTCAAGAAACAAACGAATTGACACGGAAACATCCGTCTCCACCGACTCAAAATCATACCCATTCGCAACACCCGCCACGCAGAAAACCTCTCTACTGAAAAGTTGCCCAAAGAAAAAACGATGCGACAGGGAGCTCTTGCGAGCCTCCCTGTTTTTTTATGCGTCGACTCCGGGGGAAACCATTGTTCAAAATGACACCCGCCGCATCGCCCGCTTCTCCCGCTCGGCTTCGACCAAGGCGCGCTCGAGATAGCTCGCATAGTCCGTTTCACGGAAAATCGCGCCATCCGAGAGGGACCATACCTGCGAAAACTGGATGTTCGAAAGAAACGCCCGGTCATGCGAGACGAGGATAAGCGTCCCCTTATAAAGATGGATCGCGCTCTCAAGCGCCGTCACCGCCTCGAGATCGAGGTGGTTCGTCGGCTCATCCAAGACAAGCACATTGACCTTCGACGCCATGAGAAAGGCGAAGGCTATGCGCATGCGCTCGCCGGGAGACAGCTTTTCCAAGGGCGCCTCGACAGCGGGAGCATCGAGTAAAAAGCGGACCAAGAACCTGATGGCGTCGGCCTCGCCTTTGATATCCGTCGACTGCGTGATCCACTCTACGGCGGTCTTTTTAAGTGGGATCGCACCGTTCATCTGAGAAAGGACGCCGAGCTTTACCGCATCTCCTCGCGTGACGCCTCCTTTGACGCATTCCAGCTTCCCTTCCATAGTTTCAAGCAGTGTTGATTTTCCGGTACCATTCTGGCCAAAAATACCGACGCGGGATCCGTACGGCATATTCATATCCATCGGCCCCAGACGGAAGTCGCCACGCCCGATGACCACGCCTCCAAGCGAAATCGAAGCATCCCCGCCCTGCGTCGGTTCGAAATATATTTCCAACGGATCACGCTCGGCGTGCGGATGGATACGCTTCACCTGGTCCGCCCTTTGTTCGAGAGCCTTCGCTGCCGCTCCGAACTTCCGTTCCGCCCGGTCACGATGATACCCCTGGGACATCTTGTCTCGATCCGGCATCACTTGTTCGCCGCCGATGCGCGCCCATTCTTTCTTTTCAAGCGCCGTTTCCTTGAGACGAGCCCGTTCCTCCTCCGTTCGGGTATGCTCTTCGCGCTCCCTGCGAAGCATTTCTGACTTTTCACGAAAATAAGTCGTATAATTCCCCGTCCACATTTTCCCCATGCGGAAATGCCAGTCTATCTCGAGCACTTTCCCCACCACGGCATCGAGAAACGCGCGATCGTGCGACGCGACTATGACAGCCGATCTCGTTTCCCTCAAAAAATTCTCGAGCCAAAGTATTGATGGGAGATCCAGATCATTCGTCGGTTCATCGAGGAGCAAGAGATCCGATTCTCCGAGCAAGATGGCCGAGAGCGCGACCCGACGCCGTTCGCCTCCGCTAATCTCAGCCATCATTTTTCCGAGTTCGACCCGGTGCAAGCCGAGCCCATCGAGGGCCATTCTCGCCTTTCGAGGAAATGAGAAGCCGCCCATCCGCTCATGCATATCCCGAAGCTCTCCATACGCCGCAAGGGTTTCTTCCGTATCCAGCTTCTCCTCGAGTTTCGCAAGCTTCTCCTCGACCGCTGCCACGCCGGAAATTCTTCGGAGCGCGGCCAGAACCGTTTCCGAAGGCGACTCCGCTGTGATCTCCTGTTCGAGGAAAGCGACACGCAATCCATTGATCCGCTCTATTTTTCCTCGATCCTCCGCTTCTACCCCGGCAAGAATACGAAGGAGCGTCGATTTCCCCACACCGTTGGGACCAACGAGGGCGACCTTTTGGCCCCGAGACATCGAAAAACTTACACCCAAAAGCACCTTGAGGGGGCCATATCGCTTGAAAATGTTTCGGACAGTGATCATATGCTGGTACTCTCTATGAAATGCCTTTATATCAGCAATGGAAACAAATTGCAAAGCATCTTTCCTTTCCGAAAGAGTTCTTTCTCCAGAATTCCTCCCCGTCGCGCCGAAGTTTTTTTCTTTATAGCCGCGACCAAGCCGTGCCGGATCTTTCCGAAACCCTCTTCCGCAAGAGGAAAGCATTCATACGCGCAGGAGGCATCCCGCACCATCATTATTACTACGGAGCAGAGAGAATTTCTTTTTCTTTTCGACCGATATACTCCTCGCTCTTCTTCAATACTCGCCTCGCGTTGTCAAAGGTAAGCTTGGACAAGGCTTCTTCGTAGGGAAGCCACTCGAACCCGGTATGCTCATGAGAAATCCGCACAAAGGACGCGGGAGTTTCCGCGGGATAGAAATGGACTTGTTTGAAAATATGCAAGGGGCGGCCTTCCCGTCTGCGCCGCGCCCGCTCGCTTCCCTTCGCCGTATAAAAATATCGGATACTTTCACGCACCGGAAGGATGGAAAGCTCCTTGATGCCGGTCTCTTCCTCTACTTCGCGGAACAGGGTCTCTTCCTCGGTTTCACCGGCTTCCATATGCCCTTTTGGAAAATCATAATGTCCGCTCGGATAGCGCAGTATAAGATACCGGCGACGCCCATCTTCCACGCGGAACACCGCGGCGCCGATCGATACCTCCCAGGCGACCGATAGGCCGAGAAGTTTTCCGAAAAAATAAAGCGGCTTCCACACGGGTATATTCATATCCCTACTTTCCTCTAAAAAACAAAAAACCGCAAGTGGTTGCGGTCAAAGAATTTTCATCGGATCTGGCTGTATTTGAGGATCATCACGAACTCTGCTTCCGATCCCAATAACGGAAAAGCACCGCCGCGAAGCTGCGCATAGAGCAGCGGAAGCGCCCTCTGGAATTCTTTAGAGGTCGCATTATTTTTGGACGGAATTTTCCACGAAGACGAGCTAATTTTCCACGGATCTTCACGATACTCTCCTTCATTAAAAGAACACGCTTTCTTATATCACATATCAATCTTCATGTCAATTCGGTCTCTCCTCCGCTTCCAGATAGTCGGCGCGAAAGGAAATCACTTATCCGTCTCATACGCATGAGCGGCGCGCAGCACCGTCTCCTCATCGAACCACTTTCCCATAAGCTGCCCCCCAACGGGGAGAGAAGTTCCCTTCTCGAGCACCGTCCCGATCGGAAACGAGATAGCGGGAATCCCGGCCAGGTTCGCGGTGACGGTATAGATATCGGAAAGATACATCTTCAAGAGATCCTGCGTCTTGTCCCCGAAAGGAAACGCGGGTTCGGGGGCGGTCGGTGAAAAAATCACATCGACTTTTTTGAACGCCTCGGAGAAATCCTGGCGGATCAACTCCCTCACCGCCTGGGCCTTCTTGTAATACGCGTCATAATATCCAGCGGACAGCGCGTAGGTTCCGAGCATAATACGGCGTTTCACCTCTTCGCCGAACCCGTAGGCGCGGCTGTCGAGATACGTTTCAAGCAGCGTCCCATTGCCGTCCATACGCTCCTTTCGGTCATCGACATGAAGTCCGTACCGTATGCCGTCGAACCGCGCGAGATTCGAGCTCACCTCAGACGGCATGATGATATAGTATGCCGGAAGCGCGTACTCCGTATACGGCAAGGAAATATCCACAAGTATCGCCCCGAGCGACTCCAGCCGCTCGATAGCCTTTTCCATCACGGAAAGCACCCGCTTATCGAGGTTTTCAGAAAAATATTCTTTCGGTATCCCGATCCGGAGGCCGCTCATGTCACCCGACAGATAATTCTCGAAGCGCTTGTCGTTGCTTTGCGTCGTAGTCACATCTTTCGGATCATATCCGGCGATCCGGGAAAACACGATCGCGGCGTCCTCAACGGTAGTCGCGAATGGTCCGATCTGATCGAGCGAAGATGCCATGGCGATGAGTCCCGAACGGGACACCCTGCCATAAGTCGGCTTGAGCCCGACGATGCCGCAGAAAGATGCCGGCTGGCGGATCGATCCGCCCGTATCGCTCCCGAGCGCGAACACGGCTTCGCCGCTTGCGACCGCCGCGGCCGATCCTCCGGATGACCCGCCGGGGACGCGCGTAGGATCGATCGGATTTTTCGTCTTCCCGTAGGCGCTCGATTCCGTGGATGATCCCATCGCGAACTCATCCATATTGGTTTTTCCGAGTATCGTAGCGCCTGATTGCTTGAGGTTCGACACGACGGTCGCGTCAAAGGGCGCGATATAGCTATCGAGCATTTTGGACGCGGCCGTGGTACGGATTCCTTCGGCGCACATATTGTCCTTTATGGCTCCGGGAATACCTTCAAGCAGATCGATAGCCTCGCCTCGCGCGATCTTCTCATCGACGCGAGCGGCGCTCGAAAGGGCCTCTTCGGCAGTAACGGTAAGAAAGGCTCCTATTTCGGAATCTTTTTCATCGATAACCCCAAGGTGCTTCTCCGCGAGGGAAAGGGCGGTTATCTCTTGAGCTTTCAGCTGTTCATGCAACGCTCGAATCATAAAAAAATACTCAAGGAATCAAAAAAGTAAGGGCGGCAGCGCATAGCTTCGGAAGACCTGTGACAAAAAAGACCCGCTCCTGGCGCGTGGGCTTCAAAATACCGAACGCACCTTTACATATCCCTCTTTCCTCTCGGGCATATTATCCATTATAATCTTTCTCCCATGTGATGGAAAATTTTCCACGCGATCTTCCCGGGTATCATTCTTCTTTCGCGGAACGCTTTCACTCGTTTCTTCGGGAGGCATGTCGAAGGCTTCCAATTCCTTGAAAAAATCCAGTACCTGCGAAAGGTCTTTCTGGTAGCGCGCGACCTCGTCGTCGGAAAGACCGATGCGCGCCAAGACGGCTATGTGTTCGACTTCCTCTTTGCTCAACATACTCGTACGATCAAAAAATCAATTTCACCCAGATACGGAGCGCCTACGGCCTATGGCTTGAGGCCGAGCAGCTCCTTGAATGTCTTTTCGTTTATGATGTTCACACCGAGGCGCTTCGCCTTTTCAAGCTTGCTCCCCGCCTCTTCACCGGCCACAAGGAAGTCCGTCCTCTCGCTTACCGAAGAGCTTACCTGTCCCCCCGCTCTCCGTATCATATCCTTGGCCTCATCCCGTGTAAAGCCTGCGAGTCCGCCCGAGAGCACGATCGTCTTTCCTGACAACGGCTGAGGAACGGAAACATCGCGCCTCTCAATACCGACATCGACCCCTGAGGCGGCCATCCGAGCGAGCATCGAACGATGATTCGAGTCTCCGAACCATTCGACCATGCTCGCGGCGGATTTTTCTCCGAATCCATGAACCGACAACCACGCCTCTTTTGACACCTCGGGAAGAAGCTCGATCATATCCTGAATATTCCGAACGGGCTTCGGAAGGAGAGAAGAAGACGCGTTCGTGATGGATTCCGCGACGAGATGCGCCGACTCCTCGCCGATATGGCGGATGCCGAGCGCGAAAAGGAATTTTGGAAGCGGCACTTTTTTCGAGCTCCGTATCGACTCGATAAGCTTGTCCGCTTTTTTTGCCGCGAATCGCTCGAGAGGCAGCAGATCCCCCTCCGAAAGATCATATATGTCCGCGAGATCCGCAACGAGACCCTCTTCGATCAGCTGCTCGACGATCTTTTCTCCCAATCCCTCGATATCGAGTCCCTTGCGTCCGACGGCGTGAATGATTTTTTCCCGTTCCACCGCGAAGCACTGCGGGTTCGAACAGTACAAGCCCGCGCTCGTTTTTCCGAGGCGCAGGTCTCCGGTCGTCTCCCGCGTCACCTGCGATCCGCATACCGGGCAATGGTCCGGCATGGTGAATTTCTTTTCTTTTCCGGTACGCAATGCCGCGACCGCGCTCACCACCTCCGGTATGACATCGCCCGCCTTGCGGATGACGACCGTGTCCCCGACACGAAGATCCAGCCGATCGATCTCATCTTGATTGTGCAAGGTGGCGCGCGACACGAGCGATCCTGCGACCCGAACGGGCGTGACATGCGCGACCGGAGTCAATACACCCGTCCGTCCCACCTGCACGGATATGCTCTCGATGACGGTCGTCGTTTCTTCCGCGGGAAACTTATAGGCGATACCGTAACGCGGAGCCTTTCCCGTATAGCCGAGCGCCTCTTGGGCTTCCCGGCTATCGACCTTGATCACGATGCCATCGAGCGCGTACGGCAAGTCATGTCGTTTGATGTTCCATTCCTCATAGTATGCCTTTATATCCTCGATCGACGCGCACAGACGGTATTCCGCATTGACCTGAAAGGAAAGCGCCCTAAGGAGAGCGAGCTCTTCCATCTGTGTTTTTGGCGCCAGGCCTTCTTGCTCATCGACATCATAAACGAACGACTGGAGATTTCTTTTCGCCGTCACTTTCGAATCAAGCTGCCGGATGGAACCTGCCGCCGCGTTGCGCACATTGGCAAACGGCGCCTCGCCACCTGCGATCCGCTCCTTGTTGATCCGATCAAGCTCCGCGTGCGGAAGCCATATTTCTCCCACCACCGTGATATCCATCGGTTCTTTCAATTGCAGCGGGATGCTCCGTATCGTGCGGATATTCTCGGTCACCACTTCCCCCACTTCTCCGTCGCCACGGGTGGCCGCCCGCGCGAGCCTTCCTTTTTCATAGGTCAGCACCACCTTGAGCCCGTCGATCTTAAGCTCGCAGGCGTATTCCACCCGATCCGCACCCATCCCTGCCTTGGCCAGGAGCTTCCGCACCCGTTCATCCCACGCCGCAAGCCCCTCTTCATCGAACACATCATCGAATGACCACTGTCTTTTCGCGTGCCGCGCCTTTTCGAATTTTGCAAGAGGCGCGCCACCCACGCGCACGGTCGGGCTCGTGCTCGAAGCATATTCCGGATACTCCCTCTCGAGCGTCAGAAGCTCATGAAACAGCGAATCATACGCCTCATCGGAGATTTCCGGCGCATCGTTCGTGTGGTACAGGTTCCGGTGTCGATCCACCTCACCCCGAAGCTTTTCTATGCGATTTTTCGCCTCATTTTTATCCATACGGCCTCTCATAATTCTTTTCCATAGTAACAGAACGGCCATTCTTCGGCAAAATAAAGAGGCGTTCAATTTCCATTGAACGCCTCACGACAGATTCCGCGAGCTTTCCGATTATCGAATCGGCACCGGGGCCTTCCTCTGCCTTCCCACAGCATATCCGATCAACCCAAGACCCGAGAGCATCATCGCCCAGGTCGACGCTTCGGGTACCGCGTAGGTTACACGGATATTATCGATCGCAAACTGGGAATCATATGTAGGGAAAGCTGCATCATTTTTCACCCACAGACCGAGACTCACTTGCCCAGGAGAGAGCGGCAGCGAAAACTCTTGCCAACCGGTATTTTCTCCCCCAACGCCCTGCCCCGTCGTCGCAGAGGTTATAAGCACCATGCTTGTGCCATTCAGCACTATTCCTGCGGAATCATTATACCCCTCATGGGAATCAACTATCGTGTGAAAAAACCACGAAAATTGAAGTGTTGCTCCGTTTGCCGCGTTGAAGCTGGTCTCAATCGTCGTCGCCGGATCGCCCGATTCGACGACCACCATCCAGCTCCCCTCTGGCGGATAGTAGAGCTGCGGACCCGCACCCCCATTATACCTTGCGGAAATAGCGTTATACACATCCACATCATCCGGAACGACGCCATTGCGGACCGTCCACCATGATCCCAGCATTCCTCCTTCAAACCCATCGATAAGCTGAGTTGTGACCGCAGCCGCGGGAAATGCGAGAAATGCGAGGATGAGCGCGGTACACCACTTTACTGCTTTTTCTTTACTTTTGTTCCACACGATTCTTCTCCTTGTAAAAAAACTCCATAAGCACCATGCCTATGCTGAATCATAGACGCTCTGTCTATGCGAAAGCCAAAGTACCACAAAAAAGACCCGATGTCAAGAGGCACCATAAGCCGCTTTCTTCGCTACACTCTTAGAAGCCGATTTCTTTGTAGTCCCGCAAAGAGGTGGTCGTCTGCACATGCGCCTCGCGGACGGCAGAAGCGTTTGTTTTCACCGAAAGACTGAGCGTGACGCGCCCTGCGCGCGTCGGATTCATAGAAGGAGTAATCAGAAACCCTCCGGTAACAAATCCCGAGGTAACCTGGCTAAATGTCGGGGGAAAAGTGGCATTGGTGGAAGAACGGCAAAGGGAGCTGTCCGTCAAGGGAAACCAGCGGGCCTGGAGCACGCTAGAGCCTACAGCTGAGGACCATATCCGATACTGGAAACAGCGCGAAGAAGAATGGTCATAAAAAATAATCTGATTTGACGAAGAAGGACTTCCCGGATCGACCGTGCTCGTACGCAGAAGCTTCGCAAGGGTGTTCATGGCAAACTGCGCGCTCTCGAGGTTGCGCGAGAGCGCCCGGGTTTCCTTGTAAGTTGAAAATCCCGACGCGAAGGTTCCGGCGACGGCGACGGCGATGATGGAAAATATTCCGAGAGAAATAACCATCTCGATCAGGGTGAAGCCCGGTAAGGTTTTTTTTCGACTGGTACTCATACGGCTTTATTCATAAGTATTCATACGATCTGCGCTCATTCCGATTCTCGCCTTTATTTCCAGGGCCTGAGTACCGTCTGGGCGCGGACGCAGTCATTAAGCGCGGTGCAATCCGTATCGACCGTGCTGTGAGTTGGATCATACGCTCCCCAATAGACGGCGCTCGTAACGAAAGCCTCATCCCGTCCGGGCGGCAGGAAAATAAATATCTTCCGCTTGAATTTCCCCTGCGCGTTATCATGAACATATACTTTGTTCGAAGGCTCGACAGAAAGATCAAAGTAGTACTGGATGCCTCCACCCCCGCACTCGATTTGATTTGTCACAGGATCCGAAAGCGCTAGCGCGTTTATATCGATCCGACACGTCTGATTCCCATTTGGAAATCCGACAAAGGCACTGCTCGCGGAAGACAGCACTCCGTTGTCCCTCACATTCACCACAAGCTCGATGCCTTCTTGGGCGAGACCCGCGGCGATGATGGTGTCCTGATTCTTAAGCGAGGTAGTGAGCGCGCCCAAAAGCGCGCCCAGTATAGGCACGATTCCCGCGGTCAGCACGGCCAAGGAAAGCAGCACTTCCCCCAAAGAAAATCCTTTTTGAAATTTCCGCTTGATCGTTTTCATATCGTTCTTATGGACAAGAAGCGCCTACGGACGCCTCTTCTATTCTCCCCAGGGGATACACGCACACATGCGCGGTATCGGCGCCCTTGGTCATCGAAAAATCTACGGGCCCGGTGGCGGAATTCAGCTCGACCCCCAAGACACCCGCGGCATTTTTCGGCTCGCCCCGCGGCACATCGAAATACACTTCCGTCGAGGACGAAAAGGTCACTCCGTTCAAAAGATCGGTACTGAATCCGGACCACGCGCCGTTCGTCGCCGTTCCCGGGTTCGGACAAAGGACATCGCCCGCGTTCAGTTGCTCGTGCGTTATCGTTCCCGTGCCTCCGGTCGTGCGCACCCGGAATTGGCAGGGACGGCTGCCTGCCGTGCCGGTGATATTCTTGCCAGAGAGCGCATTGTTCTGCGCCTCCCGCAAGGTAGCCGCGACGAGCCGGGTCGACGCCTCGACCTCTTGCCGATTCCGTCCGCCATTCATCGAGACTATGGTAACCGCCGCCATAAGCGCGAGAATCGCTACGGACACCATCACCTCGATGAGGGTAAATCCGCGACTCATCTTATAGGTATTCGAAGTCATCTTCTTTTTGTTTAGTGTCTTGCGTATCACACTTCACGGGCCGATACCAGCCCCTCCCTCGAGAGCGCTCCCGCATCTTATGCCCACAAAGGGAATTGCCATACATCTTGTATTATTCTACCAAACAATGCGATAAAAAGCACGGCCGCCACAAGGAACGGTCCGAAGGGGATACGGCTTTGCATCTGTTTTTTTCCAAGGAGTATGAGCCCTATACCGAAGACAGCTCCCGTTCCAAAGGCAAGTGTAAGCGCAGGCAACAAGAGCTGCCACCCGGCGACCAACCCGAGTATCAAGGCAAGCCACGCATCCCCCATTCCCATCCAAGTCTCGCGGGAAAAAAACACCAGCGCGTAAAAAAACAGGAAGGCGATTCCGCCGCCGATAAGACCATCCCACAACCTCGAATCGAAAAACATCTCTCGAGGAAGAGAAAAGTACCAAAGAAAAAAGAGCATGAGTATGGCCCAGAATATTCCCGCCCACAAAGCCGCCATCGGAATCTCCATGTGAACGAGGTCATAGACGAAGATAATGGTCAGTATCGCGATAAGGCCAAGCGCGAACGCAAGCTCGATCGAAGAAGAAGTATTCCCCGGAACATAGAGCCGCGCGCCGGAGAGGGCGAACAGCGCGGCGGTAGCAAACTCGACCGCCGGGTACTGCCACGAAATCCGCTCACCGCACTGCCGGCATTCCCCACGCAGAAATATGAACGAAAGAAGCGGGATATTGTCGTACCAGGCAATCGTCTGTCGGCACGCGTTACACCGCGATCGTCCGGACACGACGGTCTCGCCGCTCTCGAACCGAAACAAGACCACATTGAGGAAGCTTCCCACCAGAAGCCCCAAGACAAAAAGAATGAATATCATAGAGACAGTCTATCATGAATTTCCGGAGTAAAGAAAAAAAGAAAAAGTGGGCCGAAAGATTCTACCGGTGGACGGGTTCATTTTTGGACAAAAAACAAAACAGCAGGCGAATCACCTGCTGTTTCTGAAAAAGAACATTTCTTTTTTCATCCGCACTCTGATTAACAACCAGCTGGGAAAGCAACTCCCGTCGGGCTGATAACCGTGTTTGTTGTATTACATGCACCCGTTATACCGGTCGCCGTAACGTTGATCGAGAAATTCCCAGTGCCTGTAGGTCCGCACACAGCCGTAGTCGTTCCGGCAGTAATGTTTGCATTGGAGATAGCGGTAATGTAACTTCCCGTCGCCGGCTCTTTAATGTATCCAACAGAGGCAGGAGCAGTTGTCTGGAGCGCGGCCGTATCACACTGAAGTACGGCAGCTGCCTGCAAAGAATGCACCTGGGCCTTAAATCCGGCTATTTTCGCCTTTTCACGGGCACTCGAGAGGCTCACGAGCACGATCGATGCCAAAATGCCGATAATGGCGATGACGATCAAAAGTTCGATGAGCGTAAACCCCCGTCTTACCTTCATGGAAAATTTTTGTGTTTTTTTCATATCGCACCTCCTTTCTTGTTGTCTGTTTATTTTCTTCCTTTTCAAGTATACTCTTTTTTTGCTCTTTGAACAATGAAATTCCGTCAAGGGATGCCGATCCCGCGGCATAAGAATCCTTACGCGAAATTCCCCACGACATTGTATATCGGAAGCAATATCCCGATGACGAGAATCGCGACGCCGATTCCCAGTACGACGATGAGCACCGGCTCGAGGAGCGCGGTCATGTTCCGCGTCATGCCATCGACTTCCTCGGAGTAGAATGCGGCGACATTGCGGAGGATGGTCGAGAGCGTTCCGGATTCTTCCCCGATGCGGATCATCTGCGCCACCAAATGCGGAATCTCGGGCGAGCGAAAAAATACCGTACTCATATTTCCTCCGGTTTTCACCTCTTCGGCTGCCTCGAGCGCCACTCTCCTGAAGGGCTCGTTGCCGATAATGTTCGACACGATGATGAGGGAACGCACGACCGGAATGCCGCCGTTCAAAAGCACGCCCAAGTTTTCCGTCAATCGCGCCAAATACACATAGCGGGCGATCTTCCCCACGATCGGGATGGAAAGTATCTGCGATTCCCACTCCCGCCTGCCGTCCTCCGTACGGATGTAGTAGGCGAACGCTCCGCCTCCTACCGCCACAAGCAAGAGGATCACCCACCAGTACACGGACAAGAAATCGGAAATCGCCATGATAGCGACCGTGTACCAGGGAAGATCGGCGGAAAAGTCCTTGAGGATGACGGTGATCTTCGGAATGATGAAGGAGACGACGAGAAACCCGATAAGAAGCGCCGCGCCCAATACGAACGCCGGATAGTAGAGCGCTCCGCGGATCTTGGATACGAGGTGATAGTCTTTTTCCATGTTGTCCGCGATGAACACGATGGATCGCTGGAGCCCGCCTGAGACTTCTCCGGAGCGGAGGAGGTTCACCACAAGCGGCGTGAAGGCGTTCGGATGTTTGGCGAACGCATCGGCAAGCGACATGCCGTCGTCCACATCATCCTTGATCTCTTTCAGGATGATCCTGAAATACGAATTGTCGGTCTCTTCCGCGATGGCAAGCAGCGATGATGTGACCGGCACCTTCGCCTCGATGAGCACGCCGAGCTGGCGGAAAAACACCACGAGCTCCTTGGTCGAGACGCCTTCCCAGAGACGGGAAATTTCTTTCAGCGCGGCCGATACCTCCGTTTCCGCTCGGACCGAAATAGGCACCAGGCCGTTTTTTTGCAGGATGAGGCTTGCGGCATCGCGCGCCTCGGCTTCGACGATACCCTCCTTGAGTATCCCTTCGGCATTTTTCGCTTTGAAGACGAATTTCATAGTTATTGTTCTTTGGCGATAAGCATCTCGAGGTACTGGCGATTCTTGGAATAGAGCATCGCATCATTGATGGAGATGAGGCCTCGCCGCACCAAGTCGGAAAGCGATCGATCGAGGGAGATCATCCCGTCCTTGAGGCTCGTCTCGATGACGGAGTCGAGCTGATGGGTCTTGTTTTCCCGGATAAGGTTCTCGACCGCATGATTTTTGAGCATGATCTCTATCGCCGGCACGCGGCCCGCGCCGTCCATCCGCGGGATGAGCCGCTGGGATATGACCCCGAGGAGCACGCTTGCAAGCTGCGCCCGGATCTGGTTCTGCTGATGCGCAGGAAATACATCGATGACGCGGTCGATCGTCTGCGCCGCGTCGTTCGTGTGAACGGTCGCGAAAATGAGGTGCCCCGTTTCCGCCGCGGTCATCGCGGTCGAGATCGTCTCCAAGTCGCGGAGTTCGGCGAGCAACACGACATTCGCATCCTCGCGGAAGACTCCGCGGAGCGCGAGAGGGAAGCTCTTGGCGTCGCGCCCCACTTCGCGCTGATTGATGATGCAGCGATCCTGCTCATAGACGAACTCGATCGGGTCCTCGATCGTGACGATGTGCTTCTCCTGGTTGTGGTTGATGTATTCGATGATGGCGGCGAGCGTCGTCGACTTTCCGTGCCCCACGGGCCCGGTGACGAGCACCAGCCCCTGCGAATAACTCGCGAAATTATAGAGCGAACTGGGTATATTGAGCTCCTCGAGATTCCGGACATGATCCATGACGAACCGCATGGTGACCGAAATGTACCCTTTCTGAAAAAAAACATTCGTGCGGAACCGCATGCGATTTTCGAAACTGTAGGAAAAGTCGGTCTGCCCGGTCGACAAGAGCTCGTTTTTCCGATCTTCGGTCAGAAGGATGTCCGAAAGGGCCTTGGTATCCGCGGGTGTCAGCACCTTCTCCTGCGTTACCGGATGAAGCTTGCCGTTGATGCGGAGGGTCGGATAGCGTCCCACCGCCAAGTGCAGGTCGGATGCCCCCTGCTGCCCGACCAGCAACAAAAGATTTTTCACCCGCTGTTCCGCATGCAGTATTTCCGCGCCGTCTGACATAGTGTTTGTTTGAGGTATTTAATGTGTCTGCTTGTCTCCGCGTCTTTTCACGCCTCGGATCGCGGCGTATCTTGGGCGTCATCTTTTTTCAGTGTATCACTTTTTTCCTGCTTTTCAAAAATCGAACAGACTTTTTCCAGGACTTCCGACGGCGTGAAATGAGATTTGATGAGATACTCCACGGCGCCGAGGCCGAACCCGTCCTTCACGCCCTCGCTCGCGGAAAAATTCGTAAGGAGAATGACGGGAATATTTTTCCACGCGTCATTTCCCTTGATCTCCCGGAGGACATCCCGGCCGTCAACATACGGCATGAATATGTCCAAAATAATGAGGTCCGGAGTGTTCGCCTTGAGTCGCTCCATGCCCTCGAGACCGTCGCCCGCGCTTTCGACGAGAAACCCGCTGTCGCCGAGCTTTTTCTGATAAATATCCCGCACGAAAAAATCATCTTCCATTATCAGGATCTTCTTCCCCGCCAAGGCGGCGCATCTTTTCTCTTGCATGGTTTGCATACGATTATTCCTCATCAACCAATACCGATCCTTCCGTGACCCGCTCCACCTCGATGAGCGTCGTAACCCCAGTCAACGCCTTCAGGACACCGTCTTCCCGCAACGAGAGCATCCCCTGCCGCGCGGCCTCCGGGGTGAGCATCCCCTCTATGTTTTTTTCGTCGATGATGATGTTCTTCACCTCGTCGGTCACCTCGAGAGCCTCATAAATCGCAATCCGCCCTTTGTAGCCGGTATTGCCGCAGGCATCGCACCCTTTCCCTTTATAAAGCTTGATCGGTTTGCCACTCTCATATCCATACTTCGCCGTTTCCGCTTTCGGAATCGCGTCCACCAGATCCTTCAATTTTTTGAGGAGCTTCGGAGTCACCGGCTGCTCCTCTTTGCAGGCAAGGCATATCCGACGCACGAGCCGCTGCGCGGCTACGACCTGTATCGATGAGCCTATGAGGAAAGGTTCGATGCCCATGTCGACCAATCGAGGAATGGACCCGAGAGCGCTATTGGTGTGGAGCGTCGAGAGCACGAGGTGCCCGGTCAGCGCCGCGTGGATCGCGAGTTCCGCCGTTTCATTATCGCGGATTTCTCCGACCATGATCACATTGGGATCCTGACGAAGGATGGAACGGAGGCCGTTGGCGAAGGTATATCCTATTTCCGGTTGCACCTGGCTTTGGTTGATGCCGTTTATGGAATACTCGACCGGATCTTCGAGCGTTATGATATTGCGCTCTTCTTGGTTCAAGATCTGCAAAAAGGAATACAGGGTGGTCGATTTCCCGGATCCGGTAGGCCCGGTCATAAGGATAATGCCATAGGGCTCGATGATCTTTTTCCGCAAGAGCTCCCCGTTGCGACCCCACAAACCCATTTCCTTGAAATCAACCGTGTTGTTGGTCTTTTCCAACACGCGCATGACGACTTTTTCCCCATCCACGACCGGCAGAGTGGATACGCGGAGATCGACCGTCTTCCCGTTGCTCGTCGCTCGGAACCGGCCGTCTTGAGGCTTGCGTTTTTCGTCTATTTTCAAATTCGACAGTATCTTGATGCGCGCGACCACCGCGCGGCCTACCTGCAAGGGAAACACCAGCGAGGAATGAAGCAGCCCGTCGACGCGGAACCGGACCCGATAGCTGTCTTCCGCCAATTCTATATGGATATCGCTCGCCCGAGCCTCGATGGCATGGGTGACGATCGCTTCCACCAATCTCGCTATCGGCGCGTCCTGCAGGATCTCTTGGTTCACTTCCGATCCCGGGACATCCTCATCGTCGCGGGTGAGGGACACTTCCGAGATACCGTCTTTCTTGAGTGAGATGATAGCCTCGTTCAAGGCGCGATCCGCCCCCGAATACTGTTTAAGCATCTCCTCTATCGCCTCTTCTCCCGCCAGGGAAATCTCTATATTCAACTGCTCTTTCTCCGCCAAAAACCGGAGGATATTGAGGGCCTCAAAATTCTCCGGATCGACCATGGCGACTTTCAAAGTATCCTTTTCTTTGGAAAAAACCGCCATGCGATACTTGCGCGCGGTATCTTCGGATATGAAGACGAGAGTTTTTTTATCAATCTTGCTCGGAGCCGTTTTCAAAAGAGGAATACCAAAAGCGGCAGCCTTGCTTTCGAGATCATCCTTCGGAGCCACGGTTTTCGAAGGAGCCTTAGGCGTGACCGCCGTGGAGTGCTCGCTCAAGGGAGCCGTAGTGACAGAATCTTTTTTGATTTCTTTTTTTGAGGTGGCTGGCTCATCCATAGGGTCGAACGGCGAGGCTAAAGACTGAAGGGATTCGGCCTCCCTGTGGCAGCAGGCTCCGTCAAAGGAGGAGTGTCCGCTCGCAGGGAAGCAAGCTTGTCGAACGCTTTCGTGTCGAATTGCTTACTCGAAAACACAGGATGCAGGTATGCGTTATCGTACCTTCCCTCCGGAAGATACGAGAATACCGCTTCCAAAGAACCCTCCAAAAATCCTGACGGAGCAGTCGGGGCGCCCTCAGAATCAAGCTCGATATCCGGCTCGACGATCGCGAAGGACTTGATTTCATGAAAGCGATTTATCATGGAAAGTTTTTCCATGAAGGCTTTCATTCCCTCATAGGTTCCTGTCATCGCGACTTTCACGGAGAACAATTGCGGACTTGGGGCTACGGGAGGGGTGGGCGGAATGCTCCCGTCCGGCAGAGGGGCCATGGGCTCCGCGGGCAGAGGAACCTCCCTCGGCTCCACTACGAAGCTCATGGAATCGATGGACGCGCCTCCTTGCGTCGCCAAATAGTTGAGCATATCCAACACTCGGTCCTGATCCGACGCGAGAGGAAGATAGGCAAGAGCCAATTGACCTTCAGACTTGGCGAGCAACACGGCCCGAGCCTCGGAAAGAGTGCCTATGCTCGCCTTGGTATTTTCGACGGACTGGAGCTCGATAAGCTTCGTTTCTTTTACCGCGCGCTTATCAAGTATCGAAAGCACCGTCGGCTTGATGAAATAAAGGGCGATAAAAATAAGGGCGATGATAAAGATCGGGAACGATATCTTCTTTATGGACATATGTGTTCTGTTTAAATGGACTGGTTCAATGTTGCCAAAAGGTTGAAACTTATTTTCCCATTCTCCTCTCGCTTGAGCTTGTCTACCGAAATAGCGGAAAAGTCGCTCATTTTCTTCAGAAGTACCATCTGTTGCGCTACCAGAAGAAAGGAATCGGCCTCTCCGGCAATGGTTATCGAACCTTTTTCCTTGTTGAAAGAGTATTCCGACAGATCGATACCCGGAAGAATCACCCCTTCAAGTCCGCGGAGCATTTCTCCCGGATATACCTTGCCTGAAAAACTCTTCTCGATCGCGTCCAAACGGAACTGCAGATCAGCGACTTCATCCGCTTGTTTCCCGCCGAAACTCGCCTGCGTTTCGGTTATGCGCGCCGTAATATCGGATATTTCCGTATCGATACGCCTCTCCCAATAGGCGAGTCCCTGCCACGCAATCAGCGAAAGAATAAGAATGATGATGATAGCGATGAGCCCTTTCCCGAATATGGGATGTTTTTTAAGGGCGCTCGGTTGCTGGGCATTCTGCGAAAGATTCATCCCTGGCATAGTTTTTTTATAATATTTTTTTGAATTTTTGTACGGTAAGTATATCGCGAAAAATACGCTTTGTCATTTTTTTTCTTTCATTCCATACAGAGCGAGCCCTATGGCCACGGAAAAAGACGAGCTCATCTCCTCGATAGCCGGTTTAAGCGCGCTCGGATAGGTTATGTGCCGCCAAGGATTCCCAAGGAGCGCGGGCACGCCGAGTTTTGAAGAAGCGTATTGGGCGAAGCCATTCATCTGAGCCGTCCCGCCGGAGAGAATCACTCCATTGATGCTCGCGTCCGGCCATTTCGCCTTCCAAGAAGCGATCATGCGGCTTCCTTCGCTCAGCATCATTTCGATTGCCGGGAACACGATGGACGCCTCCCGAGCGTT